>CANETO010000252.1 GCA_947440895.1 Planctomycetaceae bacterium
CAGACCGTCCGGCTCGGACAGACCGTCCGGCTCGGCCGGGCAGGCCTGCCCGGCCCTCCCGCCCTGCACGCTCCCCCCGCGCGGAGCCCTCGCGGATCACTTCCCGTCGGCCCCCGCAAAGGCCGGAACTCCCCGACGAAGATGATGCCCGGCACGCGGCCAAGCGACGGCTCCAGGCGATCGATGATGGCCTCGAGAGGCTCCAAAAGGTGCTCGCTGCGGCAGGGCTGGGCAGTCGGCGAACCTGTGAGGAACTGATCACGACCGGCCGCGTCGAGGTCGACAGGCAGGTCGTCACCTTACTCGGCACGCGGATCGATCCGCTCAAGTCCGAGGTGCGGGTGGACGGTGAGAAACTGCCCAACCCGAAGCGGGTCGTCTACATGCTCAATAAGCCGGTGGGCGTGGTGACCACCAACTTCGATCCCGACGGCCGGCCCCGTGTGGTCGACCTCGTGCCGGGCGAGCAGCGGCTGTTTGCCATCGGCCGGCTCGACCGCATGAGCGAGGGGCTGATCCTCGTCACCAACGACGGGGCATTGGCCAACCTTCTCTCCCATCCCCGCTACGGCGTGGAAAAGAAATATCTCGTGCAGGTGGCAGGCGTGCCCTCCCAGGAACTGCTCGACAAGATTCGCCGGGGCATCACGCTGGCCGAGGGAAAAGTGCACGCCAAGCGGGTGGACATCCGCTCGCAGCACAAGCTGAGTGCCGTCCTGGAAATGATCCTCGACGAGGGCAAGAATCGCGAGATTCGCCGGATGCTGGCGAGGCTCGGCCACAAGGTCCACCAGCTCAAACGGGTCGGCATCGGCAAGCTCTCGCTGGGCAACCTCCTCCCCAGCCAGTGGCGGCAGCTCGCCTGGAACGAGATCGAGGCCTTGAGGCACGATGCAATCGCGGCCGTCGGCCCGATCGAGGCCGAACGGATGAACAACGAGCCGGTCCGCGAGGAACGCCAGGATCGGCCTGGCCGTAGTGGCCGTCCAGGCCGCGACGGTGACACCGGACGCAGGCCTGCGGGCCCACCACGGCCGCCGCGAGCGGGGCAGGGGGCGGCCCGCGGCACGTACCGCGATCAAGGCCAGCGGAGCCAAGGAACCAGAAGCCAGGGAACCAGAAGCCAAGGAGACGGGAATCAGGGCTCCCGGCTGCCGGCTGGCAAGACCGGCAGGCCTCGCCCCCCCGTGGGACAGGGCAGCGATCAGGAGCCCAGACGGCCGGCGGGCAGGGGCGGTCCGCGACGGCCGCGGAAGCCCGGCAAGGCATCGTCGTGGCGCAAGCCCCGCGGCGAATAAGCTGAGAACATGAAAAACACGATGTCGTGTCGTTTTTTCTTGCGAGCGAAAGGATTCCGATGAGTTCAGGCACTTCCAGCACTGTCGTCGAGCAGCCGACCGGCCAGCCCTGTTATGCCGATGCCGCCACCTACAGTCCGGCGCGGATCGTGGCCCACAGCCAGATCGCCGACAACACCTGGCGGCTCCGGCTCGACTGCCCTGCGATCGCTGCCGCGGTGATTCCGGGTCAGTTTGCCATGATCCGCATCCCGCACCGCAGCGATCCGCTGCTGGCCCGACCGCTGGCAGTCTACGACACCTTCGTGGACGAGGCGGGCGGGCAGGACGGTGCCCCCCGCCGCTACGCCGACTTCATCTACGCCGTGCATGGCCGGTTCACGACCGCGCTCCGCGACATTTCCGTCGGCCGCGAACTGATTGCCTGGGGCCCACTGGGCAACGGATTCCAGATCCCGGCCGTAGAACACCTCGTGCTCGTTGCCGGGGGCATCGGCCAGACGGCCCTGTTGAGCCTGGGCCGCGAGCGGCTGGGGCGGGCGGTGTATGGCCCGGCATCCCGCCTGCCGTCGCCTCGGTCTGCCCGAGTCACCTGCTGCTGGGGTGCGCGACACGCCGGCCTGTTTGGCGGCATCGAGGACTACCGATCTGCCGGCATCGACGTGCACCAGGCCACCCTGGACGGTTCCGCCGGGCTCCGCGGCACGGTCGTCGATCTGCTCGACTCGCTCTTCGGTCCGTCCGGCGGTCCGCCGCCAGCCGCCGTCGGCGATTCCAGCACACGACGCCTCCACATTGCCTGCTGCGGACCAGATCCCATGATGGCCGCCGTGGCCCGCTGGGCGGCGACACGACAGTTCAGTTGCGACGTGTCGCTGGAGGCTCCGATGGCCTGCGGCATCGGAATCTGCTTCACGTGCGTGGCCCGAGTCCGCGACGACTCCGGTAGCTGGGACTACCGACGGACCTGCATCGAAGGGCCGGTATTCGACGCGACCCGCATCGAGTGGTGATGTCGGCGGGGTACACCCGCGACACCACTCCGATTCGGATCACGCGCAGCTTCGAACCAGGCCGACTGCCCAATCAGGACTTCGGCTTGGCAGCAGACTTCTTGCTCTTGCTGCCACTTTTGCTGGCACTTTTGGCAGCACCGGCCTTCCCTGAACTGGCCTTCCCTGCACCGCCCTTGGCGGGAATGGCGGGCGAGCCACCCTTCGACGCCGACAGCATCCGCGCGGACAAACGCGACTTGATCCGCGCCGCCTTGTTGCGATGAATCTTGTGCGATGCAGCAGCCTTGTCGGCACTGCTCGCCACGGTCCGCAGCGCCTCTCGGGCCTGGTCGATCTCGCCAGCTTCGATCGCCGTGAGCACCTTTCGAACGTGGCCCTTGAGCTCCGACTTGGCGGCACGGTTGCGCTCGCGGTTGCGGAGATTCTGATTGTGTCGCTTCTTGGCGCTGGCCGAGTGTGGCATGCCGGTTACTACCCTCTCAAAATACGGTGATACGGAACATCATGTGGAACGGGGACATGAACAGCGGTGACCATCAGCGACACCGGGACTGTGATGCGGATGGCCGGGGGATGACTGGCATCCGCCCGAGATGGCCGCCGCGGTCGATGGCCGACGATCACTTTCCGGCCCCTTTATCCTTTGCCGGGGTCAGCTTGTCCAGACGTTCCGCCACATCGCGGTAGCCAAAGTCGAGTTCTGCCAGTGTAGAGAGGTATTTCCGGGCTGAGTCGAGGTCTTCCAGGCCGGCCGCCAGCACCCCGGCCCGGTAGAGGGCCCGCTTGCGGAGATCCAATTCGCGGTCCGTCAGCGACTCGACCGCCGTCTGATAGTTGCGAAGTGCCAGGGGATACTGGCGGATCTTTTGGAAGCATTCGCCCAGTTCCAGGGCCACCGCCCCCTTGCGGCGGGCGTCTTGGAGCACATCCTGGAACTGCTTGATGGCCTCCGCATGGTTGCCGGCCGCCTTCAGCCGCATGGCCAGTTCGTACTTCCAATTGACGTTTTCCGGGTAGCGGGCGGTGCGGGCGGAATAGACCTCGATCTCAAACTTGAGCAGCGTGGCCCGCAGCCGCTCGACCGCCTGACGATTGTCGGGGCTGTCGTCCTCCGCCAGCCGTTTCTCCGCCAGATGCAAACGGCCCCGCGTCCAGCGGAGTTGGCGGTCTTCGACGTGCTCGCGGACTTTCAGGTCGTTGCCCGATGCCGACAGCGCCTTGGAGAGCAGCTTTTTGGCCTCTTCGAGCGTGGCGTCTCGTTCGAGCACGTCGGCCAGTTCGAGATAGGCCTCGATGTCGGCTGGATTCTTGGCAATCGCCTGTTCGAGGGTCGTCCGACGATCCTTGGCAGCAGCACCTTCGCCAGCCGGATCCGCCTTCGGGCCGGCTGTCGTCCCAGCCGCCGAACCAGCGGCCGCCACCGGCTTCCTCCCTGTCAGGCCTTCGCCGGCCGAGATCGTCTTATCGACCTGCAACCTTGCGATCTCCCGCTGGGCCTCGTCGGCCATTCCCTTCACGTTGGCGATCCGCATCCAGCAGGCCACCGCCTGATCGTATTCACCATAGCTGGCCAGGAATTCGGCGCACCGGCGGTTCACCTCTGCATCGGCGGGCGCCGCGTCCAGGGCCCCTTTGAGATAGACGCGTTGGGCATCGACAAACCCGAGTTTGGCGCTCGCCTCGGCCATCACCAGCAGGCTGCCGTAATCGCCAGGATTGCCCCTGATCGTGCCCACGCCCTGCGTGATCGCCTCCCGGTATTTCCCCGCCGTCACGAGCTTCTTCAGGCCGCCCCGCCCGCTCGCCGC
>CANETO010000253.1 GCA_947440895.1 Planctomycetaceae bacterium
AAAGTGCTGATGACGGCCTATGGCGCCGGCATGTCCGCGTATGCCTGTCTGCTCGAGGCCTGACGGCCTTCCGTAGTCGGGGATCGCTGTATTTCGTATCTTGCAGTTGCGAGTCAGACGGATTCGGACTCGGGTGTCGATTCAACAGGGAGGCAGTCATGCCGGGACGCAGCGGAGTCGCGGGTTCGATGGGCAGTTGGATTCGGCGGACCATGGCGGGTGGCATGGTTGTCGGCACGATCGCGATCGCGCTGGCCGACGGACGGTGCGACGCAGCCTCATTCCCGCCGAGCGAGCAACTGCTGCCAGCCTCGACCCGTGTTTGGGTGAGCGTGGCCGACCCGCAGGCCTTGCGGAAGCGGTTCGAGCAATCGGCGATCGGTGGTCTGGTCTACGACCCGCTGATGAGCACCTTTCTGGACGGCCTCCGCCAGCAGGGAAAAACCTCCGCCGATCCGCTGCGCGGCACGCTGGAGGTCACCCTCGAGGAAGTGGAACAGATCGCCGGGGGCGAGATTGCCCTGGGCGTTATGGAGCGGGCCGATGGCTTCCTGTCGACGATCGCACTGATCGACACCTCTGGCCGCGAAGACCGGGTCAAGCCGGTCGTGGAGGCCGTGCTGGCGCGGGTGGCTGCCAAGGGAGCAAAGCCCTTGGCGGCTCCGGATGCGATCAAGGCGTTTTCGATGCCGGTGGCGGCCGCCGCTGGCAGCAGCCCGAACACGCCGGCCCCGGCGACCGCCGCACCGCGGGAGTTTGCTCTCGCCGTGGCGCCGTCGGCAGTCATCGTCGGCGATCGGCTCGACGCCGTGGCCGAACTCGCAGCGATGATTGCACCCGCCGGCACTGGTCCGGCCGCCGGTGGCGTCCGGGCGAATCCGCTGCAGTCGGTGCCGGCCTTTGCGAAGGTGATGGAACGATGCGGGCAGGGCGTGCCGGCGACCGCAGCCACGGTCCGGTGGTTCGTCGATCCTCTGGCGTATCTGGCGGCCGACCGGCGGACCTATCCCCCGAAGAAGAACAAAAAAGGGCCTGATTACGTTGCCATCCTAAGGAGGCAGGGCTTCGACGCCGTCAACGCCGTGGGGGGATACCTGTTCTTTGGCGAAGGAAAAGTCGACCTGCGGCACAACACGCTGGTCTATGCGCCGCCACAGAACGGGCGACCGGCCGACGGACCCGACCGGTTCCAAAAGGCGGCCCGCATGCTGCGATTCCCCAACGTCGCCGGCCTGGCGCCGGCTCCATGGGTGCCGGAAGGCTCGGCCTCGTGGCTTTCGTTGCAGTGGGACATCGCCAACGCGTTCGATTCGATGCAGCCTCTGGTGGATGACGTCGTCGGCGAGGAGGGCGTCTTTGATGACGTCATTGCGAGTCTCGAGGAGGATCCGGACGGTCCGCAGATCGATGTCCGCGGCGACCTGATCAAGCATCTTGGAACCCGGTGTATGGTGGCGAGTGATCATGTGTCGCCCGTCGATCCGGACTGCGAGCGGATGCTGATCGCGATCGAGACGAGCGATCCCGAAGCGGTGTCGGCCGTGATCGCCAAAGGTATGGCGAGCGAGTCGGGTGTCCGACAGGTCGACGTCGGCGGGCATGTGATCTGGGAGACCGTCAGACCTGCCGCGTCCTCAGAAAGAGCGGCCTCAGCCAGTGACACGAGCGGCGACGATGCCGCAAACAACCGTCGGATCCGGCAACGAGAACGCGAGGAGAAGGATTCGGTCTGGCCGAACCTGTCCGTGGCCGTGGCCCACGGGCACATCCTCCTGGCATCGCATCGAGACTTCCTCGAACGGGTTCTGGCCAGTTCCAAAACGTCTTCGATCGTTGAAGACGGGGACTATCAGGAGGTGACTGCCGAACTGCAGCGTCTGCTCGGTGGCGAATGGGCCTTGAGTTCATTCAGCCGCTCGGAGAAGACGATCCGGCCTGCCTATGAATTGCTCCGTGCCGGCAAATTGCCTGAGAGCAAGAGCCTTGCCGGCACCATGCTGAAGAGGCTTCTCGAAGGCGACTCGCAGACGGGCGGAAAGCCTCAGGACGCGGGCCAGCCGAAGCAGCAGGTGGATGGCAGTTCGCTGCCGGAATTTGAGCAGATCAGGCGGTATTTCGGTGTGAACGGCATGAGCATGCAGTCGACACCCGACGGCTGGTATCTCGTGGGCGTCGGCCTCTGGGACGGCGGCACACCAGCGGCCACCGGCGGCCAGCCGTAGGTGCTCCTTGCACCTACGCGGAAGTGCGCTGCCGTCGCTCCGCAGACGGCAGGCGTGGTATTCTTCTGATCCACGCCGTTCCCCCACGTATCTTTGATTGTTTCCTCAATGAGCACGCTCGTCTTTGGGCATCGCAATCCCGACACCGATGCCATCTGTTCAGCCATTGCCTACGCCGATCTCCTCCAGCGGACCACACGGCCCGACGCCGTGGCTGCCTGCTGCGGGCCGCCCAATAAACGCACTGAATACGTGCTGACGCGGGCCGGATTGCCACCCCCGCGGATCGTGATGGATGTGCGTCCCTCGGCCGAGGACCTCTGCCGCCGCGAGATCGTGACCGCCTCGTTCGGCGATTCATTCCACGATGCCTACCAGCGGATGCAGGCGGCGGACCTGCGGGCGATCCCCGTGGTGGACGGCCGCCGCAGGGTGGTGGGCGTGCTCTCGGTGCTCCACCTGATGGACCTGTTCTTCAACGATGAGGGCGATCCGCTCAAACTGCGGACGGTGACGACCTGTCTGCAGAAGATTCACGACGTTCTGGGCGGCACGTTCCAGCACGCGCTCGAGCCGCAGCAGCGGGACGAACTGATCGTGATGGTGGGCGCGATGAGCGCCGAGGGGTTCACCGACCGGATGCACAAGTTTCCGGCACAACGACTGATCGTGGTCTGCGGCGACCGGCCCACGATCCAACTCCCGGCCATCGAGCACGGCGTGCGGCTGCTGGTGATCACCGGCGGCTTCTCGCTCTCTCCGGGCCTCGTCGAACTGGCCAAGATCCACAACGTATCCGTACTTCTCAGCACCTTCGACACGCTCAATACAGCTCTCCGGATCAAGTCGTCGCAGTTCATCGATCGGGTGGTGGACACGGATTTTGTCACGGTGCCAGGCAAGGCGAGCGTCGTCGAGGCACGGGGGATCGTCGAGCGGTCCCCGCAGCCGGTGTTTCCGGTGGTCACGGACGATGGCGAACTCGTGGGACTGTCGTTCAAGTCCGACCTCATCAATCCGCCCAAGCCGAAGCTCGTGCTCGTGGACCACAATGAGCTGGCGCAGGCGGTGAGCGGAGCGGAGGAGGCCGAGATCGTCGAGGTGCTCGACCACCACCGGCTGGGAGGGGGACTGAAGTCGACGCAGCCGATTCGGTTTATTAACGAGCCGGTGGGCTCCACCTGCACCCTGGTAGCGCGGCAATTCCGCGCAGCGGGGATCATTCCGGAGCCCGGCATCGCCCTGTGCATGGCGTCGGGGATCATTTCCGACACGCTCTTCCTGCGGTCGCCGACAACCACCGACACCGACCGCGACATCCTCGCCTGGCTGCGGACGATCTGCTCCGTCGACCTGGATCAATACGCCCGCGAGTTTTTCGAGATCGGCTCGGCCCTGCGGTCGAGCAAGCCAGTTGAGGTGATCGGCGAGGACTGCAAGGAATTCACGGAGCACGGCGTCCGGTTTTCGATTTCGCAGATCGAGGAGACCGGGTTCGACCTCTTCTGGGAGCGGAAGGACGAACTGCGGGCAGCACTGGAGGATTTTGCCATCCGCCATCGGCTCGACTTCTCGGCGCTCCTGGTGACCGACGTGGTGAGCAACAGTTCGCTGTTGCTGCTCTCCCGGGAGAGCGAGGAGTGGGAAGAGATCAACTACCCGCGTCTTGATCGCAGCCTGTATTCGCTCAAAAACGTGGTGAGTCGCAAGAAGCAGCTGCTGCCGCTCTTGTCGCAGCTGATCGCGACGGCGAAGGCCTAGGGTGCGTCTCGGTTGCTATCCCACGCACGGTGGAATTGACTGTTTCGAATGAAGAATCCGTGAGGGGCTGACCGGGCCCCGAGAGACGGCGTTGCTGACAAGCGCAGGCAGGATGCCGAAGCGCAGTCAGCATCGAGT
>CANETO010000254.1 GCA_947440895.1 Planctomycetaceae bacterium
CCCCAGTGCAGCAAGCAAACCTGCATGGCACGATGTCGTGTTGTGCCTACAGCAAGCTTTCGAGCAAGAGCCGCATTTTGCGGAGCTCTGCCACCTGGTCGACGTTTTCGATCGGTGGCATATGGGCACACAGCGCCCGCTTGTAGCCGACTCGTTCCAGCTGGGCGACGATTTTTCCATATTCAACGCAGCCCTGCCCGATGCGCACCTGAAACACATCCGGCTTGGTGTCGCGAAGATGGACGTGACAGACATACTTGAGAATCTGCTCCCACGAGGCCATCTTCTTGTGGCCGTAGATGAAATGGCTCGGATCGAGGGCAACACCCAAGCCTGGGACGTTGCGACAGAGCGAGGCTGTGGTCTCTGCATCCTGGGTCATGCGGTCGGCGGTGGTCCGCACCCCTACCACGACACCCAAGCCCGAAGCGATCGCCACCATCTTTCGTAGCCGTTCGATTTCGCCGTTGAACGGTGTGCCAAGTTCCGACGCTTCGACCACCATCGTTACCACCGCGAGTGATTTCGCGAGCCGGCAACAGGCAGTGAACCGCTCGTAGAGTTCGGGCGTTTCGGGGGATGAAAACGAGATCGCCACGGGCCGGAGTCGCTGGAGGTCGCTGCAGGCCGCGATGGCCGCTTCAGGATCGGCCGCAACGCCGCCGGGTTGAAGGTGAGGCCCACCCTCGTGGACATCGATCTCCACGGCAGTGAATTCGAGTTCGGCCAGCCGCTCCATCGCCTTGGCCAGCGGCAGATCGGGAAAACACTCGGTACTGACACATACAAACACGTTGCCACACTCCTCTCGCACGGTCCACATCAATGATCCGGCCGTAGCACGGGTCCCGAGGCGGCCTTGCGCCCGGGAATCGTGAGTGCCGGATCGTCAGGGTAACGGGATGCCGAGAAAAATGGCAAACTGGCGATCCGTCCCGTCACCGCCATCCGCCGGAGTGCCGCCATGCAGATCGAACAGACGCTCTCACCGCCGCCGACACGAGTCATCCTGGAGCAGGGCGGCTTCTGGGCTCGTTGGAGTATCTGGATAGCCTGGTCGATTGCGGGCATTTCGTTGCTCTCGGCGGTGGCCAGCGCCGGTGCCGCGGCACAGTATTTCCAGCGCGATGCGAAGGTCGTGGAGAAATACCACTCGCTCTCCCGGTTGGCGACCGCCAAGGTGGCGATTGTCGACATCGCCGGCGCCATCATGGGGGGAAGCGGCTTTGCCCGCGCCCAACTCGACCACATCGACGAAGACAAGAGCGTCAAGGCGATCGTGCTCCGTGTCGATTCCCCGGGGGGCACGGTCAGCGGCAGTGACGAGTTGCATTATCGGTTGGCAGCACTGGCCAAGGAACGTGAATTGCCGGTCGTGGTGAGCATGGGCGGTATCGCTGCCAGCGGCGGCTACTACGTGGCCATGGCAAACGGCGGCCGAGATGACGTGATCTTCGCCGAGCCGGCAACGCTCACCGGCTCGATCGGCGTGATCATCCCGCACTTCGACGTCTCCAAGCTCCTGAAGAAGTTCGACATCGAGGACGATTCGATCGCCAGCGGCCCGCTCAAGGAAATGCTCAGTCCCACCAAGGATCGGACGCCCGAACTGGCGGAACGCGAGCGGAAAGTGTTGCAGAGCCTGGTCGACGAGATGTTTGCCAGGTTCAAGCAGATCGTGAAGGACGGGCGGCCGAAGCTCGATGACGAACAGGTCGCGAGGGTGGCGACCGGCCAGATTTTCACGGCGCAGCAGGCCGTCGATGCGGGCCTGGTCGACCGAATCGGATTTCTGGAAGACGCGATCACGCGGGCGGTCGAATTGGCGGGACTCACGGAGGATACTGCCCGCGTCGTACGGTACTCGAAGCCTCGCGGTCTGCTGCAAGACGTACTCGACGGTGACTTCTCAGCAGGGACGCAGAGTATGCACGCCGGGGGCATGATGAGCCGCGGGGCTCTGGAGGCATTCGCGGAATGGACAACGCCCCGGGCCTGGTATCTCTGCAGTTGGTGGCCGGCGCTCGTGACGAGCCGGTAGCAGTGCATTCTCCAGGCCGCCGGGGGCGGTGAACGCTGGCCGACGAAAGCCGGCCGAGACGGTTACGCGGGCCTCTCCGCCACCGTCTGTCCCAGCGATGCCAGGGCCGCATGGTCGCTGGCGGTGAGGCGTCGGCCGCGGGCGCGGGCGAGTGCGAGCCGGCACCAGCAGTCGGCGGCCTGCAGATCGACGTCGTTGTCACCGGCCGCGTCGGCGTGGTGGGCCACGGCGAGCACGCTTACCAGATCGCGGACCTCCGCCGACCAACTTCCCACCAGCAACTGACGGTCGGCGAGAGCCTTGCCCTGCCGGCGGATGCCGCGGTCGATGCGGATCGCAGCCCGTTCGAGCAGCCGACGTGCGGCCGCCGCGTGATCCCGCAAACGGCGGTCGAGAATGCCGGAATCGTCGTGCTCTGGCCGCCGGCCGAAAAGCCCGATCCGCCACGCGAGCCACGTCGCCGCCCGCCTGCCGGCCGATGACTCACGGGCGAGGCGAGCGAGCGGATGATGCTTGGCAAGCCCCTTGAAGAGAGCGAGTCCGAGCAGGTCGCTTTCCCCTTCGTAGACCGTGACGGCGAAGTGGTCGTGGAACGAGTCGCCCAGCGGATGGCCGACGAGAAATGCGCGGCCGCCGTGCACGCCGAGGCTGTTGATCGCCCCTTCACGCACGCACTCGCCGGCCACGATCTTCGCCGTGATCGCCTCCAGTTCCCCCGACTGGCCGGCGTCGATCGACGCCGCCGCCCATGACGCGAGGCTGTCGCAGGCCACGATGCCGGCGGCGATCCGTGCCAGCCGGCCCTGTACGAGTTCTCGGGAGGCAATCGGCTCGCCCCAGGTGCGGCGGCGTAGGGCATGATCGCGGGCCTGCCGCAGCAGCAGTCGCAGCGTGCCAGCGGCCTGCGCGGCCAGCGTGATGCGGCCACGGTTGAGGCCATGCCAGACAATCCGCATGGCATCGGAGGGCTTTGCGCCCGGCGGCTGCAGAATGTCTGCTTCGTCCACCTCGTGCTGTGTGAATTCGATCGCCGCATTGTGGGCGTGCTTCAGCGGATGGAGACGATAGTGCCTGAGGCGAAACGACGGCGTGTCGGAGTCGGGCAGCCGCACAAGCAGCACCGTCGGCTGGCCATCGAGCAGGACGAGCAGTTTCACGAGCCGGCCGTAGGTGGCGCCCGTGATGAACATCTTCGTACCGGAGAGCAGCAGCCGGTTCTCGTGGCGTTCCAGCCGCGAGCGGATGGCATGGAGGTCGCAGCCGGCGTCGGGCTCGGTGGCGCCGAAGATCGAAAGCGGTCTGCCCTGTGCAAGGCCGGGCAGATGCCTCGCCTGCTGGCTCTCCGACCCAAATGCCGTCACGGCCGACACCGCACCGATCGCTGAATGGACGGAAAGCATGCCGGCGGCCGTGGGCACATCCGCTGCGAACCGCGTGATGACGCGGGCCAATTCCTGCATGGTGCAGCCCGTGCCGCCAAACCGCTCCGGCACAAGCAGTCCCCAGAATCCGGTCGCTCCGAGCGCCGTCTCCGCCTCCTGCGAGAACTTTCCAACGGGCGCGGCAGGAGCATCCTCGAGTGGAGCCGATGACCATGCGGAGGCGCGTTCAGAAGTCGCGTCGTCGTACAGACGCGACTGGTCTCGGAACTCTGCGATGACGCGACCGGCTCGCTCAACGACATCGGCGATCGCAGCACGTGCGGGCTCCGCTGCCTGTGCAGCCGCCAACGAGAAACCGGACGGTGCCTTGGCATCCGCCCGCGAGCCACTCCAGACGCTCGAGGCTGCCCAACTGCTGCGAGTCGTCATGTCCCGTTCTCCAGGGCTGCCGGTGGCCTCGCCGTGCTGCAGCCCGCCCGGTGGGCCTGCTGACACCACCGCGATCCATGACGGCGGCACCGGCTCTGTCGCCGCGGCAAGCTCCCTGGCGAAGTGTGCCGCGATGACCGTCCTCCGCAGCTTCAGCGACTCGGTCGCCTCGCCGTGCGCGGCATCGAATGCCCGGCCGATGAGCACCGCCCGCCGCACGCGAAAGCCCCGGGGGAGTTGCCGCTGGCGACGCGCGA
>CANETO010000255.1 GCA_947440895.1 Planctomycetaceae bacterium
ACCTCCAGAAACGCCGAGAGGCAGAAGGTTTTGCCACCTCCTGCCTCTGACTGCCACTCGTTGCCAAGTTGGCGTAGCTCCCCGAGTAGGATTCGAACCTACAACCTAGCGGTTAACAGCCGCTCGCTCTACCGTTGAGCTATCGGGGAATGGACTGCTGCAAAATACCCTAACGCTGGCCGGAAATCGATAGGCCTGCCGCTGCTGACGGCGGCCGGTCGCGGGGGCGGGGAGGCCCGTCCGCGGGAGCCACCCGGTCAGCCCTCTGCCGGCGGCCGCTGCTTCTCCATCAACACCCGGTTGCCCCGGGCGTTGTATTCAATGCGGGTCATGAAGGTCTTCATCAGCATCACCCCGCGACCGCTGGGGGCCTCGAGTCGCTCATCGAGCCGGCAGTCGGGTACGGCGGCGGGGCTGAAGCCAGCCCCCTCGTCGGTCACCTCGATCCGCGCCAGCGTTGGCGACACGACGCAGGCGACCTGCACGACTTTGGCGGGGTCGAACTTGTTGCCGTGCATGATTGCGTTCACGATCGCCTCCTCGGCGGCGAGATGAATGGCGAAGATGTCGGACGGCGACCAACCGTGGACTCCTAGCTGCTCAAGAAGATCCTCCATGATCAGGCGACTCGCCCCCCGCTCGCTGGGCAGTTCGATCGTGCGTCGCCATTCCGACGCATCCACAGGGGAGGAGGCCTCTGCTGAAGATTCAGCCGGCGGTATCTTGTGTGCCATTGTGTCTCTCCCAGCCCGCGCCGCAGCGTCAGGCCGAACCGCTTACTCAAACGCCGAGATTGCCTCTGCCTCATCCTTGCGGATGTCAAAAATCTTGTTGAGCTTGGTGATCTGAAACACTTCCAGGATTTCAGGGCGGATGCTGCTCATCTTCATCCGGCCCTTGTGCGACTTGACCTTGCGATCGAGCGTGATCAGCTTGCCGAGTGCGGCGCTCGAGAGAAACTCGACCCCGCTGAAATTGAGAAGCAGGCTCTTGCGGTTGTCCTGCTCGACCAGTCCAAACAACTCCGTGCCGAGCTCAAGGATGCTCGCTTCGTCAAGAATTTTCTTATCCAGAAACCTCACGATCGAGACATCGCCGATTTTGGAGACGTCGATCCGCCGATGCGTTGCCATGCAGCCTCTTGATTCAAAACCTGTTCCCCGCCACCTTTCCGGGGAGGATTGGCGGCGGGCTGGAGCGCGAACGTGGTGAGGGTAGCCAGTTGGCTCGCCTTTTACCATTTCCTTTGAGAATAACCCCGAATCTGAGAATACCCCGCACGAGCCTCCGCTACCTCGAAGAAATTACGGCCGTGCTGCCAAACTGGCAGCATGCGAGGTTTCTCCGGTCGGCAGATTTCCCGGGGAGCGGACGCAATTTCTCCGCGGAGTCTGGCGAAAAGGGTAAAATCCCGGGCTTTCGGCGCGCCAGTTGCTTCTTCCGGAAGGGCCTGTCTGATGGCGTCATGATCCGGCAGGTCGACGGCCGCCGTCTCCCACGCACCGTATCGTCTCCCACGCACCGTATCTCCCACGCACTGTATTTAGTTCCTCCGCCACTTTGTTGCAGAAAGGTTTCGATCATGTCAGCCACCGCGAGCAAGCCCGCCAAGAAAAAGTCGAGTCTCATCCCGCTGGGTGACCGCGTCGTCGTGGAGCGTGAGGAGAGCGAGCAGAAGACCGCTGGCGGCATCCTGCTGCCCGATTCGGCCAAGGATAAGCCTGCCCGCGGCACTGTGGTCAGCGTCGGCGAGGGCAAGTTCGACGACAAGGGGCACCGTCATCCCCTGCAGGTGAAGCCGGGAGACCGGGTTGTCTTCACGAGCTACGCCGGCGAGGCCTTCAAGGTTGGTGATGACGAACTCCTGCTGATGCGGGAGGACGACATCCTCGCGGTGCTCGGCTGATCGGCGGTTCCGCTCCGCCCAAAGTGACGGGCCCGGGCGCACGCCCCTGCCGTGATCGTTCCGCACAGTTCATACGGTCTATTCCACAGTCTTTATCAGAGAGCACCTTTTTCGAGGAGATTTGACCCATGTCCAAGATGATGGCATTCGATCAGGAAGCGCGTGAGGCGATGCGTCGCGGTGTCGCCAAACTGGCTCGCGCCGTGAAGGTGACGCTCGGACCCAAGGGCCGAAACGTCATCCTGCAGAAGAGCTTCGGCTCGCCCACGGTCACCAAGGACGGCGTGACGGTCGCCAAGGAAATCGATCTCGAGGATGTCTACGAGAACATGGGCGCCCGTATGGTGCGCGAAGTCGCCAGCAAGACCAGTGACGTGGCCGGAGACGGCACCACCACCGCGACCGTTCTGGCCGAGGCCGTCTTCAACGAAGGCCTGCGGGCCGTCGTGGCGGGCGTGAACCCGATCCAGATGAAGGCCGGCATCGAGAAGGCGGTCGAGGACATCGCAGCCAAGCTCAAGGACATGTCGATCCCCGTGAAGGGCAAGAAGGAAATGGCCCAGGTGGCATCGATCGCCGCCAACAACGACATGGAGATCGGCGAACTGCTCGCCGAAGCCATGGACAAGGTCGGCAAGGACGGTGTGATCACCGTCGATGAGGGCAAGAGCCTCAAGACCGAGGTGGAGTGGGTCGAGGGGATGCAGTTCGACCGCGGCTACCTCTCCCCCTACTTCGTCACCAACCCGCAGCAGATGCAGTGCGTGCTCGAAGACTGCTACGTGCTCGTATTCGAGAAGAAGATCTCGAGCGTCAAGGACATCGTGCCGCTGCTCGAGGCCGTCGTGAATGCCGGCAAGCCGCTCTTGATCGTCTCGGAAGAGGTAGACGGCGAGGCTTTGGCCACGCTTGTCATCAACCGGCTCCGCGGCACCTTCCAGGTCTGCGCCGTGAAGGCCCCGGGCTACGGCGACCGCCGCAAGGCGATGATGGAAGACATCGCCATCATCACCGGCGCCACGGCCGTGTTTGAGAACCTCGGCATGAAGCTCGAAAATCTCGGCCTGGCTGAACTGGGCCGTGCCAAGAAGGTGATCGTCGACAAGGACAACACCACCATCATCGAGGGCGCCGGCAAGACCGCCGCGATCAAGTCGCGGATCGAGCAGATCCGCCACGAGATCGACGCCGCGACGAGCGACTACGATCGCGAGAAGCTCGAGGAGCGGCTGGCGAAGCTCGCTGGTGGCGTGGCGAAGATCAACGTCGGCGCTGCGACCGAGAGCGAGATGAAGGAGAAGAAGGCCCGCGTCGAGGACGCGCTCCATGCGACGAGGGCCGCTGTCGAGGAGGGCATTCTGCCAGGTGGCGGCGTGGCCCTGCTGCGGGCCAGTTCGCTGGTCAAGCCGAAGGGACTCTCCGACGACGAGACGGTCGGCTTCAACATCGTCGTGCGTGCCTGCAGGGCGCCGGTGACGATGATCTCGTCGAACGCCGGCCAGGACGGCTCGATCGTCTGCGAGAAGGTGCTCGCCGGCAGCGGAAACTTCGGCTACAACGCCGCCAGCAACGAGTATGAAGACCTCGTCAAGGCGGGCGTGATCGATCCGGCGAAGGTGACGCGGACGGCGCTGCAAAACGCCACCAGTGTCTCGACGCTCATGCTTACCAGCGACGCCCTGATCGCCGAGAAGCCGAAGGACTCGAAGCCGAAGTCCGGCGGTGGCGGCCACGGCGGCGACTACGACATGTATTGAGCCGACTGGTCACGACGCGCGAGCGCGAGACCGTCAGCGAGCAGAATCAAGGCCGGGGCGTCCGCAAGGACGCCCCGGTTTTTTTCTTGGTGCGTGGGCCCGGCGGGGGTGAGCCATCAGCGTTTGGGTTTCGTGAGGCTCTCCAGCGGCACGAAGCCGTCGCCGCCGCCCGGGACAGACGGCGGCTGGCAAGGCGGTGCGAAGAACCGCTTCTTGAGCGACCACGCCAGCCAGAGGGCAGCAGCGGTCGCGACGGTGATGGCGATGAGATCCTGCATATTCTTTAGTCGTTGGACCTCGTGTCGCTGTGATCTAACCGCCCAGCAAGGTGCCGATCTGGTAGGTGGCGAAGGCCGCCAGCCAGGCCAGCACGGTCATGTAGGTGAACGTGACCACCGGCCAGAGCCAGCTGTTCGTTTCGCGGCCGATCACGACG
>CANETO010000256.1 GCA_947440895.1 Planctomycetaceae bacterium
ACACGCTCACCCGCTGGCTGCTGGGCAGCACGTCGGAGGCGGTGCTCACCAACGCCGTCGCCAGCGTGCTCATTATTCCCGTGGAGAAGCAGACGACTCCGGCCGAGCGGAAAGCCTGACGCATCGCTCGACGAAGGCAGCGTAGTCCTTCGGCGTGTCGATGCCGCGGGCCGCGTGGTCGATGACTCCTGCAACGATCGGAATGCCTGCCTCGATCACCCGCAACTGCTCGAGGCTCTCGACCGCCGCGAGCCGCGAGTCGGGCAGATCGTTCCAGGCCTCCAGCACCCGCCTCCTGTAGGCGTAGATGCCGACGTGTTGCCAATAGATGGGCGGCGTCGCCTCCAGGAGTGATTCCGACCAGTCCCGCGCCGCAGGCACGGGAGCGCGGCTGAAATAGACCGCCCGCCAAGCCCCGGGCAGCGGCGTGCCGACCACCTCGCCCGTCTCCGGTTCCCGACGCCAGGGCGTTAGCACCGCCTTCACGGCGGCGGGGTCGTGGAGATCCTCAGGCCGCTTAAGCGGGGTCACGAGCGTGGCGACGCCAGCCTCCGGGCAGCGGTCAAGGAGGTCGATCGCGGCATCGATCGCCGACGCGGCCAGTTCCGGCTCGTCCCCCTGGACATTGACGATCACGTCCCCGTCGGGCAACCGCGGCAGCGCCTCGACGATCCGGGCCGTGCCGCTCGGAGCGTCCGGCGACGTCATCACAGGCTCGCCACCGAAGGCCCGCACGGCAGCTGCGATCTCGTCGCTGTCGGTGGCCACGACGACGTGGGCCGCCCGTGTTGCCCCCCTGGCCGCCAGCCAGGTGTGTTCGATGAGCGGCCGGCCGGTTTCGGCCAGCAGCATCTTGCGGGGCAGCCGCTGGCTGGAGAGTCGGGCAGGAATGACGATGATGGCCGGGGCCGACCGCGCTGACAACGACGAATACGGTGTGTTCATAATGGCGCAGAATACTCGTGTGGCCGCCCATCGTGCCACACCGCTACCATGACGACGAAGCGCACGGTTTCACAGGCCCCAGGAACTCCCGAATGTGCGGCATCGTCGGCTACGTCGGCTTTCGTCGTGCCACCGATCTGATCCTTGAAGGACTGCGGCGGCTGGAGTACCGCGGCTACGACTCTGCGGGGCTAGCCGTGCTCGACGACACGGCTGCCATCCGCGTGCTCAAATCGGCCGGTCGTCTCGCCCGGCTGGAAGCCCTCGTCCGCGAAGACATTCCCGACAGTTCAATCGGCATCGGCCACACCCGGTGGGCCACGCACGGGCCGCCGACCGATGGCAATGCGCATCCGCATCTGGGCGGCTGCGGCAGCGTGGCGGGCGGCGCGGCCGGAATCTCCCCTTCGGTAGCCGTTGTCCACAACGGTGTCATCGAAAATTACCACGTCCTCAAGACCCGGCTGGAGGCTGAGGGCTACGTGTTCCGCTCCGAGACCGACTCGGAGGTGATCGCCCACCTGATCGACAACTGTCTTTCGAAAGCCTTGGCGACTGGCAGCCGCGTGACCGACGAACACGCCGACTTGCCCGAGGTGGTGGCCGTCCGCGAGGCGATCGCCCAACTCCGCGGCACCTACGGCCTGCTCGTGCTCTTTCGCGGTCGCCCCGACCTGCTGGTGGCCGCCCGGCTGGGGAGTCCACTGGTGGTGGGCGTTGGTGACGGGGAGCATTTCATAGCCAGCGACGCCAACCCATTGGCCGGTCATGCCGACCGGATCGTCTATCTCGCCGACCACGAGGTCGCCGTGATCACGTCGGGAACGCTCCGCGTGCTCCACCGCGACACCGGCCGGATCGAGCCTGCCGTGCGGCCGCTGGAACTCTCTGCCGAGGATGTGGGCATGGGCGACTACGCCCACTTCATGCTCAAGGAAATCCACGAGCAGCCTGAGACGATCCGGGCGGCGATGCGGGGACGCCTCTCGCGGGACGACGCCACCGCGGTCTTCGGCGGCCTCAACCTCACGCCTCGGCAGTTACAGCGGATTAACCGCATCGTGCTCACAGGCTGCGGTACGAGCTGGCATGCGGCGCTCGTCGGCGAATACCTGGTCGAAGAGTTTGCCCGGCTGCCGGTCGAGGTGGAATACGCCAGCGAGCTTCGCTACCGCAATCCGCCGCTCGACGAGGGCACGCTCCTCTTTGCCATCACGCAGTCGGGCGAGACCGCCGACACGCTCGCCGCCCTCCGCGAGATCAAGCGCAAGGGCCACCCCACGCTGGCCATCTGCAACGTCGTGGGGAGCACGATCGCCACTGAGGCCGATGGCGGCATCTACCTGCATGCCGGCCCGGAAATCGGCGTGGCGAGCACGAAGGCCTTCACGAGTCAGTGCGTGGTGCTGTCGCTCCTGGCCCTCTACTTTGGCCGGCTGCGGCACATGAGCTTTGAGCGGGGGCTTGAGTTTATCGATGCCCTCGAGCGACTTCCCGATCTGGTGGCCGAGGCGCTCGGCGCCGACCAGGCGATCAGGCGGATCGCCGAGCGGTATCAGGATGCGAACACGTTCCTGTATTTGGGCAGGCAATATAACTTCCCTGTCGCGCTCGAAGGCGCTCTCAAGCTCAAGGAGATCTCCTACATCCACGCGGAGGGGTATCCGGCGGCCGAGATGAAACACGGCCCGATCGCCCTGGTCGATGCCGCGACGCCCAGCGTGTTCCTGATTCCGCAGGGGGCTGTGTACGACAAGGTGCTCCTGAACGTGGAGGAGATCAGGGCCCGCAAGGGACCGGTGATCGCCATCTCGAGTCCGGGAGACGACCGGGTGCGGGATCTGGCCGACGACGTGATCGAGATCCCGGAAGTTCCGGAGTTTCTCCAGCCGATCGTGGCGGCGATACCGCTGCAATTGCTGGCCTACCACATCGCCGTGCTGCGGGGCTGCGACGTGGACAAACCCAGGAATCTGGCCAAAAGCGTGACCGTGGAATAGCCCGGGGAGGGGCCCTGCACAACAGAGCCCGCGCGAGCGTTCACAACCGTTCGCCGAACGGAGCTTCCTCCCGCGTGTTGTGGCGGTGGATCACTCCCCAACAAGCGCGAGCGCACGATCGAGGACCAGCCGCGACAGGAACATGCCACCGCGGATTAGGTCTTCCATAACCGGCCGTGCGGCGGCGATTCTGCCGCTTTGCTTTGCCAGCAATACGAGCCCAAGAGTGCCATTGACCTTCAACCCGAGCGAGGCTGCACAACGCCGTGCCGCGAGGTCGTCGATCACGGCATGTGCTCCCGGACGTGAAAGTGTCTCCGTGAGGACGGCGCTTTCTCCAGGTCCGAGCCCCCACAGAACGATGGCCGGTGGTATCGGTGGGCTTTCAATGATCTGAATCCAGGTTTCGTTCTCGATGGCCTGCGCTGCAGCATCCGAAGTCCCTCGTCTACGGATCTCCTTCGCGACGGCGGAGGGCAAGTAGATCTGCCGCGCGAACTCGTGGAGCAGCCCGATGTGTCCGCCTCGGGCAAGAAAGATGAGCGGAGACGCGTTGACGACGCAGGCGTCAATCATGTCGAAGCTCGCGCTGAAGATCGTCGAAATCGACCACGAAGGAATCGGCCGAGCGGCTGGCCAGCGCCAGGAGAAAGTCGGTGCGATCGAGTCCGGCAACCTGGGCCGCAATCTCTTGGGAGATTATGCCCCGGTGATACCAATTGATGGCCGCCGCGAGACGCATTTCTCGGCCAAACCCTTCGGGTTCGTTTCTCATGACGGCCAGCACTTCGTCGGGCATGTGGACGGTTACGGTTGTCACGGCGTGGCTCCGGCACAGCTGGTTGACGAAGCCCCAATTCTAGCACGCCCCAACATCCCTTCGCCTCGGCAGGCAGTCCTACTTCTCGGTTGCGGCTGAAGGCCGTGCTGCGGGGCTGCGACGTGGACAAACCCAGGAATCTGGCCAAAAGCGTGACCGTGGAATAGCCCGGGGAGGGGCCCTCCTACTTGCGTCCCGGACAGGCATTGGTAGCATCAAAGTCCTGCCGCTCACGCGGCCGCACTCGCCCGAGTGGCGGAATTGGCAGACGCGCAAGATTCAGGTTCTTGTCCAGGTAACTGGGTGGAGGTTCAAGTCCTCTCTCGGGC
>CANETO010000257.1 GCA_947440895.1 Planctomycetaceae bacterium
CCGAAGGCCGGCACCGCGGCGAGCGGGACGAGCTCGCTGCCGGTGGAGAGGATCGCCACGCGAACCGACGGATGGGCGATGACGTGCGTGGCCCCGGCCTCCGCCGCCAGGCCGATCTCGGCGCTGCCAAGCGCCATGCCGGCGGCAAGCACCTCCTGACCGCGATGAAACGCGGCCCCCTGCCGCGCGATGTGTTGACCGGCGCGAAACCGCTCATCCCGCAGGCGAACCCGGCCACCGGCATGGGCGCGGGCCGTGTCATCCACGGCCGCCTCCACCGGCACGATCGCGTCGGCCCCCGCGGGCACCGGCGCCCCGGTCATAATCCGGCCGCAGGCACCACGGGCAATCGTGAGCGTCGTGACATCGCCGGCTGCGAGGTCGACCGCCACGTCGAGTTCGACGACTTCGGCCGCAGCTGAGGAAAAATCGTCGCTCCGCACGGCGAAGCCATCCATCATCGCCCGATCCCAGGGGGGCGAATCGACATCCGACACGACCGGTGCAGCGAGCCGGCGACCACAGGCGTCGAGCAAGGCCATCCGCCGCGGCGGCAACGGACGAGCGGCCCGTTCGATGCGTGCAATCGCCTCCGGCAGGTCGATCATGCCGACACCGCGTCCGT
Source organism: Planctomycetaceae bacterium (assembly GCA_947440895.1). Lineage (GTDB taxonomy): Bacteria > Planctomycetota > Planctomycetia > Pirellulales > UBA1268 > CAMCQY01. The sequence goes on from CANETO010000257.1 coordinate 626, forward strand.
CTTCAGAAAGGCCCGCAGCAGGTCATAGCCCGCCGGTGTCAGAAAGCTCTCCGGATGGAACTGCACGCCATAGACGGGCAGCGTGCGGTGGCGGATCGCCATGATCTCGCGGCTGCCGTCGGGGGCGGTCGACCAGGCGTCCACCTCGAAGTCGTGGGGGAGCGTGGGCGGATCGATGACGAGGCTGTGATACCGGGTCGCTTCGATCGGGCTCTGCAGCCCAGCGAATAGTCCCTGCCCCGAATGCTCGATCGAGTCGACCTTGCCGTGCATCAGCCGCTGGGCCCTCACGATCGTGCCGCCGAACACCTGCCCGATCGACTGATGGCCGAGGCAGACTCCGAGGATCGGCATCCGTCCCGCAAAGCGGCGGACTACCTCGCAGGAGATGCCGGCCTCGTCGGGCGTGCACGGTCCCGGCGAGATGACGATATGACTGGGAGCTTTCGCGGCGATCTGGTCGCCCGTGATCTCGTCATTGCGATACACCTCGACGGAATGCTCCGGGGCGATCTCGCCGAGCCGCTGGACGAGGTTCCACGTGAACGAATCGTAGTTGTCGATGAGGAGGATCATTGGAAGCTGAAAGCAGGGAGTAAAAAGCCAAACGTATCAAGACGGAGCGAAGCCGGTCGGGGGCACGCGCAGACGACGGTGAACTTTGACTGCCAGTGTTGGTGTACCACGCCCGTGGAGTGAATGTCGTCAAAGTCCGCCGGCGGCGAGCATGAGCCCCGCCGGCGGAGCGGCCGACCTGCGGAAACCGTACATGGGGCGTTTAGCCAAGCAACGTGGCGGGATGGCCTTCACGGTCGATGAGCGGCATCACATGGGGTTTGTAGATCGTGGTGTAGGCCTCGGCCAGCCGATGCTGGTCGAGCGCCTCCTGCGAAGCCCAGTGTTCCACCAGCACAAACCGGCGCGGCTCAGTGTTCGAGTGGTAGACATCAAACCGCAGGCAGCCAGGCTCAGCGCGGCTCTTTCGCATCGCCTCGGCGAGATGGTCACGGATCGTCGGCACGTCCGCTGGATCCTTGGCAAAGAGGAGCACGTTCACGCAGATCATGGCTTGTGGTTCCGAGTGCGTTTGGGGCCGGGCGGGGAACAGAGACCCCGCTACTCTACCAACACGATCGGTCCCCGGGAGATTGCCGCAGCGGCCCCCGCCAAAACCGCCGACCGCCGAGCCAGGACACGGAGATAGGGGGCCACGAAGGAGGCGCGGTGGGCGAACGAGCCGGCCGCGGCCGCGGAGAGCGTGTGGTCGGGCTCGCAGACATCCTCGATGGTGAAGCCCGCCGAGCAGATGCCGCCGAGCAACGCCGTGAGCGAGTGGATGAATTCCTGCGTGCCGGCCTCGCGGAGCCGCGATGGCGGCGCTGGCGGCAGAGGCTCCCCGCCACCGTGCGGATGCACCAGTTCGTAGTGGCCACTGGCCCCCGTCTCGACCGACGCCTGCAGACTCGTCGGCGACTTGTGCTGGCTGACGTAGCAGCCGCCGGGCTTTGTGACCCGGGCCACTTCAGTGAACACGCGGCCCACGTCGGGGACGTAGCAGGTACTCACCGGATGGATCACGAGGTCGTAGTGCGCAGGCTTGAGCATCGAGAGATCGTCCATCGAACCCTGGAGGATCTCCATGTCGATCCGGCGTTCGCGGGCCACTTCGCGATCGAGCGCGAGCATGGCGGGCGAGAGATCGACGACGGTGACCGTGGCGCCGGCCGCAGCATAGAGCGGACCGTGTTTACCGCCGCCGGCGGCGAGACAGAGCACCGTGAGCCCATCGAGCCGCTCCGGCAGCCAGCTGCGGCCCGCCGTTCCGCCGCTGCCCAGCCACGTGCGTGGATCGGCGAACGCCCCGTCTGCCGCGGGCCGCGTGAGCGCATCGCGGCCAGCCGCCAGCCGGTCCCAGGCGCGGGAGTTGTGGGCCAGCACGCCTTCACGGCAGCGATCGTCGTTCCGGGGACTCATGACGCCGGCCGCAGAAGCCCCTTCCGCTGCATGACCTCGAGCGGCGGACCAGGCTTCCACTTTTTCCGTTTGGCATCGTAGACGGCCGGGACGAGCGACGGTTTCCCTGTCGTCGGGTGAGGCAAGGCAGTCGCCGTCAACCGTCTGGTAAACACTTCACCCGTCTCGGTGCAGACATACCTGATTTCCGCGATCGACTCATCCGCCACCACGGGAGCCCGGGCCGGGAGCACCACCGGCGCAATCAGAAAGGCGGCCAGGCCACACGCGACAACGGCGGTCCAGAATCGAGCATCTTTGAACATGGAGTCCTCCGGGTCAGTCTCGATCGTAGAGGGCATCGCACTGGGCGTCGTCGCTGGGATCACCGTCACACACGACGCCGATCCCGAAAAATTCCATTGGCTTGAGCTGCGCCGGATCGGTCCAAGGGCCCGCGCGGAATTTCCGCGTGTAGGCCTCGACGTGACCGTCGAGAAAGGCCACGTTCGCTCGTTGGCCGGCGTGCCTGAAGTGCACGGCCGGATCGGAGGTGCTCGGCAGCGCGAGTCCTCCGAGATTCTCTCGCAGCGGGTACGGGGCGAGGAAGTAGACGATGGCACTTTCGGCAAACGCGATCGTGCGCTGGGTTTCCCTGACCGCGCCGATCGTGTAGGTGCGGGTTGGCTTCTGCGTCACGGTCGGATAGTTGTCCCAGTTGTATTCTGTGCCTGGCCCCAGCGAGGCGTTGTAGTCGAACCCCGTAGCCATCTTCCCGAACCGCACGACGTCGACTGCATCACGGCCAAAGTTCGGACACTGGTAGGCGTCGACATTGCCTTCCATGAACGGGGCGAGCGTCCCCTTCGTGAAATCGATCTTGCCCGACTCCACCGGGCGGCTCTCGTCAATCTCGGCGAACCAATAGCGACTCTTGCCCGGGTAGGGATTCTGATCGGGATCGGCGATCGTGCCGGCGATCCGTGCCGCATCGTCCACCTTCAGCGGCGGGAGCCTGCCGGCGTTCTGGCTGACGAAGTTGTGCAGCGCAAGCCCAAGTTGGCGAATATTGCTGCTGCATGTCGTGCTGCGGGCCAACTCCCGGGCCGACTGCACGGCCGGCAACAGCAGGCCGATCAACACCGCGATGATCGAGATCACGACGAGCAGTTCGACAAGCGTAAAGCCGTGCCGGCGCAGCCGGGTACACGAGCGACCATTCCGTGCGTCCATTCAAACCTCCATGCGGTCTCGTACCAGCAGTCGGCGCGGAGTCTACCCGATGGGGTAGCGCTCGCCCGGCGCATGGCTGAAAGACCGATATCCTGGCAATCCACCAGCCTGCACACGCAGGCCGTGCCCGTGTGACCGCCCTCGCAGTCGGCACGTGCTCCTCACGAAAGCTGGTAGGTCTTCTGACTCCCAGGCTCAGTCGACTGCATGCCTTCTCGCAAGCCGCACGGTTGTACCGTTTTGCTCGCAATGGCCTGAAAACAGCCGACCTCTCTTTCCCCG
>CANETO010000258.1 GCA_947440895.1 Planctomycetaceae bacterium
AGCCGAGTCCTTGGCCTGCCACATAAACTGAGGCACGTGATGATTGCCCACCGCGGCAGGCGGGCATGATGTATCCAACACTCGCTCCAGCGATCAGGAGAACCACCCAATGCCTCCGAAGGCGAAATCGAAAGCGGGGGGAAGTCTCGGCGGAGCGGCTGGCAAGGGAAGCATGGTTCGCGTCGATTCCAAATCGATTACTGATACCCGGAGAAAGTTTGGGCTTGGCGTAGGCATCCCCGGCTTCAGCCCCGGAGCGAACTACGCGAACCAAGACGGCCCAGGCAAAAACTTCGTCCTCGATGCCAACCGGACGTTGAATATCCATGCCACCATTGACCTGCAGAAAACTTCGGGCCGCGGCGCGAGCCAGGTGCGGATGGTGGAGATTTTTCACGTATCGCTCAAACTCGATGGCCAGCGAAACCCCGGAGTGTTTATCTGGGTCTACAACGGCACGAGTGACCAATACATAGCACAGACGTATGGACAGACGAACGGGCCGCCGCTCAAACCGAAGACTTGGTTTGGCGACCAGGCGATCCAAAACGTGATCCTCGCAAAAGCAAATGCGATCGCCAGGGGCCTCAAGTCCACGTTCGGCAGCCGGGGGATCACGCCAGCCACTTGGTAGCGACTGCTGGGTTTGCCCGCTCACATACCAAGGGTCCGCAGAGGGTATTCTCGCCAGATGGCATCGCCCGCGGTGCCCCAAGGAATTGCGTAGCTTTGGCGCGTAGTATTCCAACGGATTCCCTTCGCCCCTGCTCACGCTTGGGAGGCTGCCATGGCCACGCTGAACGCATTTCCTCAGACCGAACTGCTCAAGAGATTGTCGCTCGTTGCCAGCTCCCATGGGGGAACTGCTTCCATGCCCGACGACCACACCGTCAAGGGTTCACTCACGGCAATCCAAGCCAAGTGGCTGTTGGGGAGCAGGAAGGTTACGAGCAATTTCACCTGCTCGCTCGATGTTTCCAACCACACGGCCCACTTCCGGGAATCAGCCGTCGAGAGCTCATGGGGCATGCCGCCGCCGACGTTTACCGTCCAGTCCACGTCCCAATACGGTGCCCGAGTGAAGGAAACCCGCGTGGACACGGGCGTGGGCGGCGGCGGGATCCTTGAGTTTGGAAAGTTCCGCGAGAGTGTCGAGCAGGCCGTGCACGACGCCGGCTGGGAGTTTCTCTACGAGGTGGCGTGACTCCTTGCGGCAGCTACTGGCCACCGAACTGCCAAACCGTTCGGCCACAGGGTAGGATGAGGTTCTTCCCGGAACACTCCCTCTTTCCGCCTTCTGGTGGCCACGCCCCACAACCGCATGTCTGCTGAGCCCCTCGCTACCGACATCTCTGCCAAGCCCCCCGCTCCGCGTCGGCGATGGTGGATGACGCTCGTCTGGATGACGGCCTTGGTCGCGGCCGCCACCTTCGTCATCCGTGATCCGGCCGTGCTTCAGCAGGGCTGGGACCGCGGACTCACGCTCCTGCGACCGCCCGCCCCCACGGCCAAGCCGCAGCCGCCGCGGGTCGTGCCGGTGACTGCGGTGGAGGCGAGGACGGCCGATGTTGAACTCTTTCTCAACGGCCTTGGATCCGTCGTGGCGTTCAACTCCGTCACCATCCGCAGCCGCATCAATGGCGAACTGGTCAAGGTACTGTTCCAGGAAGGGCAGTCGGTCAACGCGGGCGACCTCCTCGCCGAGATCGATCCGCGATCGTTCGAAGTGCAGTTGCGACAGGCTGAGGGGCAGCTCGCGCGGGATCAGGCCGCACTCAATGCAGCGGAGCTCGATCTTGAGCGGTATGAGTCCCTTGCCAACCTCAAGCAGATCACCGGGCAGCAGATTGACGCGCAGCGGGCGCTGGTGCGGCAGTGCGAGGCTGCCACGCAGATCGATCGAGGCGTCATCGACAACGTCCGTCTGCAGCTCGATTTCTGCCGCATAACCTCCCCGATCTCCGGCCGCATCGGATTACGACTGGTCGACACCGGCAACATCGTCCAGGCCAACGACCCTGCGGGGCTGGCCGTTGTCACCCAACTGAATCCAATCGCCGTCATCTTCGCCATCCCGCAGGACGAGATCGTCCGCGTGCAGCGGGCGCTCGCAGGGACCGGTCGGCTCCAGGTCGAGGCCTATAACCGCGATTTCCGCACGAAGCTGGCCACCGGCTCGCTGCTGGCGATCGACAATCAGGTCGACACCTCAACCGGTACCGTCCGGCTCAAGGCCGTGTTTCCCAATGAGGACAACACGCTCTTCCCGAACCAGTTCGTCAACGCCAGGCTGCTGGTGGAAACGCTCACCGACGCCACGGTCGTTCCCGCCGTCGCGGTGCAGCACGGCCCCGCATCCAATTTCGTCTACGTCGTGCAGCCCGACTCCACCGTGGCGCTACGGACCGTCGAACTCGGTCCCGCACAGGGAGATGTCATCACGATCACCGCAGGGCTCAAGCCCGGCGACCTCGTCGCCACCGACGGCATCGACAAGATCTCGAACAAGTCCCGCGTGGTCATCCGTGGACCGGCCGCCCGTGACTCGGGCGCGGCCGCTGTAGCGACGGGGCCGACACAGGGCGGGCCGGCGACCTCCGCGAGGCCCTGAGCGATGAATTTCTCCCGGCCATTCATCCTGCGGCCGGTGGCCACGTCCCTATTGATGGTGGCCCTCGTGCTGGCCGGCGTGGTCGCCTACCGACAGCTCCCCATCTCGGCGCTGCCGCAGGTCGACTACCCCACCATCCAGGTGCTCACGTTTCACCCGGGAGCCGGCCCGGATGTGATGGCCTCCTCGGTGACGGCGCCCCTCGAGCGTCAGTTCGCTCAGGTGCCGGGGCTCACGCAGATGACCAGCGCCAGCTCCGAAGGCTGCTCCCGCATCACGCTTCGGTTCGCGCTCGATCTCGACATCGACGTCGCCACCCAGCAGGTGCAGGCGGCGATCACCGCCGCAGCCGCCTACCTGCCGCGGGACCTGCCAAACCCGCCTATCTACACGAAGATCAACCCCGCCGACGCGCCCATCCTCACCCTGGCGCTGACCAGCGAGACGCTGCCGTTGACGCGGGTGCAGGATCTCGCCGACACGCTTCTGGCCCAGAAGATCTCACAGCTCTCCGGCGTCGGCATGGTGAGCCTCTCGGGCGGCCAGAAGCCGGCGATCCGTATTCAGGCCAATCCGGTGGCCCTCTCCTCGGTGGGTCTCAACCTGGAAGACCTCCGCGAGTCGCTGGTGCAGGCAAGCGTCAATCAGGCGAAGGGGAGCTTCGACGGACGGCGGCAGGCCCACGCGATCGCCGCCGACGACCAGTTGCTCACCAGCGACGAATTTCGCCGGTTGATCATCGGCTACCGCAACGACGCTCCGATCAGGCTCACCGACGTGGCCACCGTGGTGGACGGCGCGGAGAACGTGCGGCAGGCCGCCTGGATGAACGAGACTCCTGCGGTGATCGTCAATATCCAGCGACAGCCCGGTGCCAACATCATCGACGTGGTCGACCGGATCAAGGCGCTGCTGCCACAGCTCGAGGCCTCGTTGCCCGCGGCGGTGCAGGTCCATGTCCTCACCGACCGGACGACCGCCATCCGCGCCGGGATCGAGGGCGTGCAGCATGAGCTCGTGCTGACCGTGGCCCTCGTCGTGCTCGTGATCTTTCTCTTTCTCCGCGACATCACGGCCACCGTCATTCCGGGGATCGCCGTGCCACTCTCGCTGATCGGCACGCTGGCCGTAATGCTGCCGCTGGGCTACAGCCTCAACAACCTCACGCTGATGGCTCTGACGATCTCCACCGGGTTTGTCGTGGACGACGCGATCGTGATGATCGAGAACATCGTCCGTCATCTGGAGATGGGAAAGTCGCCGCTCGCAGCCTCGCTCGACGCGGCGGCTGAGATCGGCTTCACGATCGTCAGCCTGAGCGTGTCCCTCATCGCCGTGTTGATCCCGCTCTTGTTCATGGGCGACATCGTCGGACGTCTGTTCCGCGAATTCGCTGTCACCCTCAGCGTGACGATCCTGGTCTCGGCCGTCGTGTCGCTGACACTGACGCCGATGATGTGTGCG
>CANETO010000259.1 GCA_947440895.1 Planctomycetaceae bacterium
GAAAACGCCGCGGAGAAATCGTGCCCGGTGCGTTCCATCTCGGCGCGGATGGCCGTCACCACCAGTTCCCGCACCACGACCACCACCGCCATCCAGGGCAGAATGGCCGACGCGCCGCCCCGTGCCGCCAGGAGAATAAAGCCGCCGCAGACGATCACCTTGTCGACGAGCGGATCGAAGATTCTCCCCAGCCGGCTCACCTGGTGAAACCGCCTCGCCCACCATCCATCGACCCAGTCGGTCGAGGCCGCGATCAGAAAGAGCACCGTTGCCGCGGTATACCGCTCCTGCTCGATCACGCCAAAGAGCACGATCGCAAGGATGAGCCGCGCCGCCGAAAGCAGGTTCGGCACGGTCCAGACGCGGTTCAATGAAACAGGCTGCTGCATTTCGCTTTTCGATCCTCAAGCAAAGAGACACTTCGACTGATGCTGAGGAGCCGGTCGGAGGCACGCGCAGGAGCCGGTGAATTTTGCGACTCACGAGGCATCCCCCATCTTCCACGAGCCTCCCGTAGCAAAATCCGCCGGCGACGAGCATGCCGCAGCCGGCGAACCAATACGTGTGACGCGAGCACGCTCCCTACCGAACAGGGTTATTTTCGGTCATCCGGCACGCCCGCGAGGTCGTAGCCGCTCGAGGCGACGATCTCCACGGGAATGATCTTCCCGGTCAGCGGCTTCGCCGCCGAGCTTCCAGCCGCGGTGACGTAGACCACGCAGTCGATGTCGGGCGCGTCGGCCTGGGTCCTTCCGACCCAGACGTCCTCCCGCTCCTCGCTCTGCCGGTCGATGATCACGTCGAGCTTCCGACCAATCTGCCGACGGGCATGGGCATGGGCGATCGACTGCTGCAGCTCCATCAGTTCATCCCGGCGGGCGGCCTTCTCCTCGTCGGGCATGTGGCCGTCAAGTTTGGCCGCCGGCGTGTCGGGCTCGAGCGAATAGGTGAACACGCCGACCCGTTCAAACTCCCACTGCTTCGCGAAGGCGACCATCTCCTCGAACTGCTCGCGGGTCTCGCCGGGAAATCCCGTGATGAACGTGGTCCGCAGCACGAGTCCGGGAATCCGGCTCCGAAGCTTCCCCAGCAATTCCTCCGTCGGCCCCCGGGCCACGCGGCGCTGCATCCGCTTGAGCACCGGGTCGCTGGCGTGCTGCAGCGGCATATCGAGGTAGGGCACGATCTTCGGACTGGTCGCGATCTTATCGATGAGCCGATCGGTAAAGTACATCGGGTAGAGATACATCAGCCGGATCCACTGAATGCCGTCGACCTTCTCGAGTTCGTCGAGCAGTTCCACGAGCCTCGGCTCGCCGTAGAGGTCCATCCCGTAGTAGGTCGTGTCTTGGGCGACGATCACCAGTTCCTTGACGCCATCGGCGGCGAGTTCGCGGGCCTCCCGAATCACCTCCTCGATCGGCTTGGTGGCGTGCTTGCCGCGCATCTTCGGGATCGCGCAGAAGGTGCAGGTGCGGTCGCAGCCCTCGGAGATCTTGAGGTAGGCCATGTGTCGGGGCGTGACCCGCATCCGGCCGGAATCGTCGAGGGCACGGGCGGGCGCGGGGCGGAAGATGCTCCGCTGGTCGCCGAGGCCACCGATCAGTCGTTCGGCCGCGCGGCCGATCTCGTCCCGCGAAAACACGCCGATCACGGCATCCACGCCCGGCAGTTCGGTAAGCAGCGACTCCTTCTGCCGCTCGGCCAGGCAGCCGGCCACGATCACGCCCCGCGTGCCGCCGGCCCGCTTGAGCTCCAGCATTTCATTGATTGCGGCATACGACTCCTGACGGGAAGCGTCGATGAAGGCGCAGGTGTTCACGACCACGATGTCGGAGCCCTGCGGCTCGCCCACGAGTTGCCAGCCGTCCTGTCGCAATAGCCCAAGCATCCGCTCGCTGTCGACGAGATTCTTCGGGCAGCCCAGGCTGACCATGGAAAACGTGCCGCGGCAGGTGGCCGGGTCGACCGGCTGCGCGGCCGCCATCACGGCGGTGCCGCTGCCGCAGGCGTCACCGCCAGCGGCCGAATCAACGATCGGCAGTGAGGAAGCGTGCGTCATATCAGGCCCGTCCGCCGATCAGTTTGTCGAGTTCCTCGCGAAGCTTCGGCAGGATCGCGTCGTAGGGAAACGCTCCCAACTCGGCCGACCGCTTCTTGAGGTTTACGTGGGTGGGGCCGCACCAGAGGCCGAGATCGGCGTCGTCGGTCTCGCCCGGGCCGTTCACGCGGCAGCCCATCACGGCGATCGTGATGGCATGATCCTTGGCGTAGGCTGTCATCTCCTTGACCTGCTTGGCCAGTTCGATGAAGGCCTCGTTCTCAACGCGGGAGCAACTCGGGCAGCTGATGATGTTGAGCGAACTGAGGCCGTAGTCGACGACGCTTCGCACTCGCCCCGCGGCAATGTCACTCAAAATAGCCTGAGCAGCGGCGATCTCCTGCGGCTTCTCGGCGTTGGGCACGGTGAGTGAAACGCGGACGGTGTCGCCGATGCCGCGACTGATCAACTGCTCGAAGGCGATCCGTGTTTTGATGATGCCGTCGGGGGGCATGCCCGCCTCGGTCACGCCGAGATGCAGCGGCACGTCGGGCCGAACCTCGGCAAACCGCCGGTTCACCTCGATCACCTTCGTGGGGTCGGAGTCTTTGAGCGAGACGGCGTAGCGGGTGAAGCCAAGCGAGTCGAGCAGTTCGCAGTGCTCCAGGGCGCTGGCAAGCATCGGCCCGAGGGAATCGTCCTCCGCAAACTGTTCCTTCTTGGCGGGGTCGACGCTGCCGCAGTTCACGCCCACCCGCAGCGCACAGTCGTTTCTGGCAGCCACGTCGGCAATGAACCGCACCTTCTCCTGCCAAGGCTTGGTCGGCTCGTGATGGTAGAGATGGCCGGGGTTGTACCGCAGTTTGTCGACATGCGGGGCCACGTCGACGGCCAGCCGGTAGTTTTCCTGGAGGTCGATGGCGAGATTAGCCTGAGTGCCGGCCCGAATGGCGGGCAGTGCCGCGGCGTCGGACTTGCTGTCGACGGCGATCCGCACGACGCCGGCCCCGGCGGCATGCAGGGCGTTGGCCTGCGCGAGCGTGGCGGCCACGTCGGTGGTGTGCGTTGCCGTCATGCTCTGGGATGCAATGGGGTGGCCGGCACCGATCGTGATGCTTCCAATTCGCACGGCCCGCGTTGGATTTCGCTTTAGCTCGACCACGACAACCTCTTAGGCGACACTTTTTCCGGCTGGTTTTCCATGCTCCGACACTCTAAACCATAGCAGACGCCCGCTCCCCGGCGAACCCGCTTTTGCGGCCCTCATGCGCTACGACCCCGCCCTCCATATCGTCCTCTACGAGCCCGAGATTCCACCCAACGCCGGCAACGTGGGCAGGACCTGCGTGGCCATCGGCGCCAAGATGTGGCTGGTACGGCCGCTGGGCTTCAAACTCGACGATTACTACCTCCGCCGCGCCGGCCTCGATTACTGGGACCACCTCGAGTGGGAGGCGGTCGATTCGTGGGATCATCTCCTGGCAGCCCTTGCTGCCGTGGGACGCGAGCCAAACTGGCTGTTTTCAGCCAGGGCCACGCGGAGCTACACGGAGGTGGCCTACAGTCGGGGCGACGTGATCGTCTTCGGCAGCGAGTCGCGGGGCCTGCCGCAGTCGCTCAAGGCTGCCCACGCCGAACGGCTACTGACGATTCCGTCCCGGCCGCAGGTCCGCAGCCTCAACCTCTCCAACTGCGCCGCGATCGTCGCCTACGAGGCGATCCGCCAGTGGGGCGGCAGCGTGTGACGTCACTCCCCATCCCCGTGGCGGCGAGTTTTCAACTTGCCGTTCTTCGGCCTTACTGCCTTTCCGCCCGCTGCGCCGTATACAGCGGCAGATGCCGGTAATACGTCTCGAGCATCCAGGTACAGAAACTCGTCACGAACAGCCGGCCGCCGATATGGCCCCAGCGGTCGAGTGATGGGTCCCAACTCCCCTTCTGCTTTCCCTTGGCCACCTGCTCGCGTGGCAGCACCTCGCGGAGCTGTTCGTTCCAACGCTCCCACGAATCGCCCTCCA
>CANETO010000260.1 GCA_947440895.1 Planctomycetaceae bacterium
CTTGAGGCTCTGTCCAGCCCATCGTCGCCCGGAGGCGGGCCGGGCACCGGCCCGGACGGGGCCTTCCGACTCACGACGATCAAGGTGACGGCGTCGCCGCTCGTCGCTGCTCCGGAACGCAACCCCATCACCCCGAAACTGCAGGCGGTTGCCACGAGCTTTCAGCAGCCGGGATTCGAACTTGAGAAGGCGGTCGATGACGACGCGGCGTCTGGCTGGGCCGTCGGCGGTCAGCCCGGAAGAGACCATGCGGCGGTCTTGGCCTTCGACCAGCCGATCGGCTTCGACGGTGGCACGCAGATCACGGTCGAACTCATGTTCCAGACAGACCAGCACGGCCTGGCACGGTTTCGTCTGGCCACCGCGTTGTCGCCACAGTCGGCGGAGCTGACTACAGCCGCCGCACCCCAGGCCGCCCGCGAGATCGCGACGCTCTTCGATCAAGCACGCAGCCCAGAACGTGATCTCGCCGATGACGGCATGGCCCGTGAGGTGCTCCGCTGGTTCCGCCGCTTTGATGCCGATGCGGAGCGATTGATGGCCGATCTCGACGCGATCGATGCCAAGGAGCCAAAGCCAAACCTTGTTCAGGTCTACGCCGCGACCAACGGCCCCTGGTATGTCTCGGGCAACGGCCAGTCGGTCACCAGCGGTAGCCAGGATGTGTTCGTCCTCGCGCGGGGCGAGGTGGGCCGCAAGAAGGGGAAGGCCGCCCCCGGTTTCGTGCTGGCTGCGATCGCTGCGGACGACGCCGAAGCCCGACTACTCGACGGACCCGATGCGGGCCCGACGGCTGATTCCCGCCTCGATTCCCGCTTGGGTCTCGCCGCCTTCATCAGCGACGTGGAACACGGCGCCGGTCCGCTGGCCGCCCGCGTGATCGTCAACCGGCTCTGGCACCATCACTTTGGCCGCGGCATCGTGGCCACGCCGAATGACCTCGGCACGCAGGGCGAGAAGCCGACGCACCCAGAGCTCCTCGAATGGCTGGCCGCACGGCTCGTGGAGCAGAAGTGGAGTCTCAAGAGCATCCACCGGCTGATCGTGACGAGTGCCACCTACCGGCAATCGGGCACGGTCGACGACGCCCGGCGAACGCAGGATCCCGACAATTCGCTCCTCTGGCATTACCGCCCCGTCCGCCTCGAGGGTGAGGTGATTCGCGACGCCCTCCTGGCCGTCTCCGGACGACTCGACTCGGCGATGTATGGGCCGAGCGTCGTCGGGGCGAGCGTCCCGCGCCGCAGCATCTACATGCGGGTGAAACGCAGCGAACCGGAGGCTTTTCTCCGAGTCTTCGACCAGCCGGAGCCGATCCAATCCATCGGTGCCCGCGGCGTCGCCACCATACCGACACAGGCCCTGACGATGATGAACGATCCGCTCGTGCGATCGGCGGCCGACGGCCTGGCGGACCGGGCCCGCAAAGCCGTCGGCGATGACGACACGCAGGCGGTCGAATACTGCTTCCGAGTAGCCCTGTCGCGGCCACCCTCGCCAGATGAAGTGGCCCGCTTCACAGGTTTTCTCTCGGCCCGCGAAGTAGCCGCGGATGCCGACGACGCCAACCGTCAGGCGGCGCTTTCCGATGCCTGCCATCTCATGCTCTGCCTCAATGAGTTCATCTATGTCGACTAACACCATCCCAGCGATCGGCGAACTGCTCTTGCCGTCCCGTCGGCGGTTTCTTTCGGAGTCTGGCCTCGGCTTCGGGGCGCTGGCGCTCGCCTCATTGCTCGGCCGCGACGCGGCCGCGAACACGAGCACAGGTGCTGCGGTGCCTGCCCTGCCGCACCATCCGCCGCGGGCAAAACGGGTGATCTGGCTGTTCATGACGGGCGCTCCCTCGCAGGTCGACACCTGGGATTACAAGCCGGAACTTCAGGCGCGATCGGGAGAACCACTGCCTGGAGCCGATCAGCAGGTCGGGTTTTTCCAGACCAGCGGCAAATGCCTTGCCAGCCCCTTCAAGTGGGCCCAGCACGGGCAGTCGGGCACGTGGGTGAGTGATATTTTTCCGCACCTCTCCCGGCATGTGGATGAGATGACCTTCATCCACTCGATGCACCTGCGGGCCAACAACCATGCCCCTGCCGCCATGGAACTGATGTGCGGGCTCAATCGCCCCGGCATGCCGAGCATGGGAGCCTGGCTCGACTATGGGCTCGGCACGATGAATGACAACCTGCCGGCCTTCGTCGTCATGCACGAGCGGAAGCCGCGGGGCGACGATCAGATCTGGTCGGCCGGTTTCCTGCCAAAGAGCCATCAGGCACTGGCGATCGACGCCCGACGGCCGGTGGCGATCGACAACCTATCGCTCCGGAAGGGGCACTCGCTCGCATCGCAGCGGGCGGAACTCGATCTGCTCGCCGCGGTCAACGGCGCCCACGCGTCGGCCCGGCCGACGCAGGCCGACCTCGCGGCGCGGATCACGAGCTTCGAACTGGCCTACCGGATGCAGACGGCGGCCCCGGAGGCGATCGATCTCGCGCAGGAGTCGCAGGCCACGCACGATCTCTACGGCACCGAGGATCCGAAGTGCAAGGTATTTGCGAAGCAGTGCCTGACGGCGCGGCGGCTGCTCGAACGGGGCGTGCGTTTCGTGCAGATCTTCGCCGGCAAGGGCGTGGGCGGCGACGGCAGTGTCGATGACGTGCCGTGGGACGGCCACGCAAACATCGAGACCAACCACCGCGAGTGCGGACTGGCCACCGACCGCCCCGCGGCCGCGTTGCTGGCCGATTTGAAGTCGCGGGGCATGCTGGAAGACACGCTGGTGATTTGGGGCGGCGAATTTGGCCGCACGAGCGACTCGCAGGGGGGGACCGGCCGCGACCGTAACCCCGGCGGGTTCACGATCTGGCTGGCTGGCGGCGGGGTGAAGGGCGGCTTCCATTACGGATCGACCGATCCATTCGGCTACAAGGCGGTGGAAAACAAGGTGCACGTCAACGACCTGCACGCCACGCTGCTGCACCTCCTCGGGATCAACCACGAGCAGCTGACCTACCGGCACAACGGCCGCAATTTCCGGCTCACCGACGTCGGCGGCAGCGTGATCTCCGACATTCTCGCCTAGGCAGCGTCTCAGATAGGTGGCGTGACGAGTTGGTAATCTTGGAGACGTAGGCGAGGGGGTCGGCGGAAGCTCGAGGAGCGTTGGGCCGCCGCGGCCCCCGCGACGAGACTTTTGCCGCCCCCGAAGCCGGTGCTAGACCCCGATCGGATGCGGTCTGCGCGATTCCGCCCGCCACGGGTTCCGGCCGCTGCTTGCGAGGATTTCCCGGGATTCGTACAACTTCCTGTCTCAGTTCCATGCGTCCACGACAGGGGTTTTCCATGGCCACCGCCACAGCTTCCCGCACCTCAGCCAAGCTTCCCGAATCGAAAAACGTCGGCTCCGCCCTCGACCGGGCGCTGACCGCCGGCAAGGGCATCCTCCGACTCTCGCCCACCTGGGTGCCGCGAAGCTTCCTTCATCCCGGCAAGCGGGTCCGCCTCCACCCCGACGACTACTACTCGTACGGCCTCGACCGTGGCGGCATAGACGAGCGGTGGTTTGCCAGCACAACCGAGGCTGCCAACGAGGGCCGCGTGCCCGACGAGGGGCTGTCGTGGTGCGTGTTCGACGGCGAGCGGTTCCTGCTGCGGGATGCCGTCAGCGAGGGGGGCGCGAAGCTGGTCGGGAAGGCGATCTGGGACCGCTACAAGAAGTGGCCTGTGTACTCGAAGTTTTTCGACAACATGGGGCCGATCCCCCACCACATGCACCAGTCGTTCGAGGATGCGAAGCTCGTCGGACAGGAAGGCAAGCCTGAGAGCTATTACTTCCCGCCGCAATACAACAACTGCGACAACAACTTTCCCTACACGTTCATGGGACTTGAGCCGGGCACCACGAAAGAAGACGTGCGGAAGTGTCTCGAAAACTGGAACCGCGGCGACAACGGGATCATCGATCTCGCCAAGGCCTACCGGCTCAAGCGTGGCACTGGCTGGCTGATTCCGCCGGGTGTCCTCCATGCGCCGGGCTCGCTTTTGACCTA
>CANETO010000261.1 GCA_947440895.1 Planctomycetaceae bacterium
GCCCTCGTCGGCTCGTGTGTCGCGAGACATGCGACGGAGTGTGATCGGCAACCGAGTCAATCGCCAGTGCCGCGGGAATCCCACGGCAGCCCGGACGGTTTCGCGGGTCGGCAGCCGCTCGCGTTGACATGCCGCGCCGCAGCCGATACCGTTTTCAGTAGCAAGTTGACGCCTCGGCACGCAGGCTCCTGACGATCGCCCGACGCGGGCCGGCCCCAAAACGCCGGCCTTCCGAAACGGGGGATTAGCTCAATTGGGAGAGCGTCTGGCTGGCAGCCAGAAGGTCAGGGGTTCAAATCCCCTATCCTCCACTTTTTGTGGGGAGCCGTTTCCACGCTATGAATGCATCCGTTGAACTCGCCTCGTCTTCCGCTTCGCAGCGAGGCGAGCTGGCCTGGGTGGATGGCGTGTTGATTCCCCGGCATTCCCTCGCGGTGCCCGTGGGCGACATGGGCTTCGTGCTCGGGGCGACCGTCACCGAGCAACTGCGGACCTTCCACGGCCGACTCTTCCTGCCGGATGCCCACCGTGACCGGCTGCGGGAATCGCTGGCCACCGTCGGCATCCAGTCGGGCCAATCGCTGGACGAGGTGTTTGCGGCGGCCGCCGAGGTGGCGATCCACAACCATGCCGCTGGCCCCGCCACGGGCGACCTCGGCCTCGTGATCTTCGTCACGCCCGGCGATCAGCCGTCGCAGCATGGTGGTCGGGGAAGCAGCCCGCGAACGGTGATCCATACCTTCCCTCTGGCGTTTCGGCTCTGGGCCGATGCCTACGCCGCGGGGATGTCACTTTGCAGTGTGTCGGTGCGACAGGTGCCCGACGCCTGCTGGCCGGTGCAGGCCAAGGTACGCAGTCGCCTCCATTATTTTCTGGCCGACCGCGAGGCCCAAGCCTCTGAACCCGGATCGCGGGCCGTCATCTGCCATCTCGACGGCCGGGTCAGCGAGACGTCGACTGCCAACATCGCGATCGTTCGCGACGGCACCATCCTCGTGCCAATGCCAGCCGACGCGCTGGCGGGGGTGAGCCTGGCTTGTGCGGAAAGCCTGGCGGAGTCGCTTGGCCTCCGTTGGCAGGCACAGTCGCTCAGCGAGGCTGATCTTGCCGATGCCGATGAGATCCTGCTCACGAGCACGCCCAACTGCATCCTCCCCGCCACCCGCTTCAATGGCCGGGCCGTGGGAACTGGCCGACCGGGCCCGATCTACCAATCACTGCTCGCCGCGTGGAGCAGCCTCGTGGGGCTCGACATCGCAGCGCAGGCACGATCCGAGGCCAGCGTGTCCACCTGAATGGCACACACACCAGTCACTCCATGCGCCGTCCACTCCGCCTCCTCTTGATCCTCGCGCTCGCGGCCGTCGCCGTGCCGCTGGTGCCGTTTCTGGTCTGCGGCGCGCGACTCGATCATGCCGTGGCACGCTGGCTCGATCCGCTGCCAACGGCCCCGGTGCTGGCGGCGATCGAGATCGGCGTGCTGGCGGCTGATCTGCTCCTGCCTGTGCCATCGAGCATGGTCGCGACGCTCGGCGGGGCGAAACTTGGAATTGCCCTCGGCACGCTCTGTGCCTGGCTTGGCATGACAGCAGGCTCAATGGCGGGGTGGTGGCTTGGCCGCTTCGCAGGCGGCCGAGCGATCGCCGGTCTTGCGGAGGACGAACGGGAGGGACTGCTGGGGCAGCAACGCCGCTGGGGGCCGCTGGCGGTCGTCGTCAGTCGTCCGCTGCCGCTCGTCGCGGAGGCAGCGGCGATTCTGGCCGGCGCAACCGGCATGGGATGGCGCGAGTTTCTCCTCGCGGCCGGCGGCGGCAATCTCGCCATCGCCCTGGTCTGGAGCATCGCAGGCGCGCTGGGCCAACAGGCCGACTCGCTGCAGTGGATGCTGATCGGATCGCTCGTCGTGCCAGTCTTCATCACCTGGCTGACGCTGCGGCGGAATTTGCAAACACCCTCGCGCAAACTATGATCCGGAGCTTCGGCCGCGACCACCTACTCCGCGATCATCCACTCTGTGAACATCCTCTTTGGGCTGGACACTCCATGGACGCTTTGAAACCGTTTCTCGATCTCTTCCTGAACCTCGACGAGAAACTCCACGAGATTCTGAATCTCTGGGGCCCGTGGACCTATGTTCTCCTGTTCGCGATCATCCTGTGTGAGACGGGCCTCGTGATCACGCCCTTCCTGCCGGGTGACTCGCTGCTCTTTGCGGCCGGAGCCATGGCGGCGCTCCACCCGGATTCGTTGAATATCGTCCTCCTGCTGATCCTGCTGTCGATCGCCGCGGTGCTGGGTGACACGATCAACTATGCGATCGGCCGGGCCGTCGGTCCCAGGGCCTTCCGGATCAACGCCTGGTTTCTGAAGCACGAGCACCTGGTCAAGACCCAGGAATTTTACGACCGTCACGGCGGCAAGACGATCGTGCTCGCCCGCTTCGTGCCGATCATCCGCACGTTCGCCCCGTTTGTCGCCGGCGTCGGCAAGATGAACTATCCGCAGTTCCTCTACTACAACGTCGTCGGCGGGCTGGCCTGGGTGCTGCTCTGCACGCTGGCCGGATATTTTTTCGGCGGCATGGAGATCGTGAAGAAGAACTTCGAGTTGGTGGTGGTCGGCATCGTGCTCGTATCGGTGCTACCGGTGGCCTGGGAACTCTGGGCCGCCCGCCGCCGCGCCACGAAGTGATCGCGAGCACCCGCTTACGACAGCGAGGCCACCACGCGGTCGAACACTGCGTCGAATGCCTGCCGCGTGCTGGAGGTGAGCAACTGCACCTCGGCCACGAGTTTTTCCTCGCTGCCATAGCCGAGCAGGTGGGCGAGTGTCCGCTGCTCTGACTGCACCGACGGGAAATCGTGCCGGGCTGGTGCGTCGAGCAGCCGCAGATGCCCCTCGATCGTGCGGAGCGTTCGGTAGGCCTGCTCGAGAAACGTAAACTCGGCATTGGAGAGATGACCAGCCGCCAGCAGTCGCTCGAGTCCAGTGAGGGTCTCCGGCGTTTGGAGCACAGGCTCGCGGCCACCGTGCACCAGCTGCAGCACCTGCACGATGAACTCAATGTCGACCACGCCGCCCGGACCACGCTTGAGGTTGGTCGCTCGGGCGCCTTCTTCCAGGCGGTGCCGCATCCGACGGATTTCGACCACCTCGCCCGCCGTCCATTGCCGTTCGTAGGCGGCGGCATGCACGATCCGCAGAGCCCGCGCGGCGGCAGCCGTCGTGGCGACCGCCACCCGAGCCTTGGTCAACGCCTGCCGCTCCCAGATAGCCGCCGGACCATCGGCGGCGAAATAGCGGGCGAAGTCGTCGAGCGATACCGCCGTCGGGCCGCTGCGGCCGCTGGGCCGGAGTCGCGAATCCATTTCGTAGAGCCGGCCTTGAGGCCCGAAGGCGTTGAACACCTTCATTGTCCGCTGGGCCAGCTCGGCGAAGAAGTGTGCGTTGGTCGTGCCCTCGACGCTGCGCCGGGTGCGCCGGCGGTGGAAGGAGATGCCATCGTGGTCATAGAGAAACACGAGATCCACGTCGCTGGCGTAGTTCATCTCGCGGCCACCGAATTTGCCCATCCCCAGGACGACCGCCCCGGCCCGCATGCCTACGGTCTCCCCTTGCCCTGCCATCGGCTCGCCCAGCCGCTCCACGAGCCGCTCCTCCTCACGGGCCATCACCACCCGCAGGAGCGCTTCGGGAATCGCGGAGAGGGCGGCGGTCGTTTCCGCCACGTTCTGCCGGCCCAGAATGTCACGCACCCCCACCCGCAGCTGCTGTGAGGCTTTGAAGGCGTGGATAATCGGCTCCAGATCGACGGCGCCACGGCAGAGTTCTGCGAGGGAGGCATCAAGCTCGGCCGGCGTCGGCAGTCGGGGGATCACAAGGCTGTCGAGCAGTTCGTCGATCATGCCCGGATTGCTGACCAGCAGCTTGGCGAGAAAGGGGCTCGACGAACAGAGCCGGACCGTGAGATCGAGAGAGGGCGGATGGAAGCTGAACAATTCCCAGAGCACCCCCTTGCCGCCCAGCGAATCGCTGACAGCGA
>CANETO010000262.1 GCA_947440895.1 Planctomycetaceae bacterium
CCCGATTGTTGATTGGATAGGCAGGCGCTTCGAGCGCGCCCACGGCGAGCCGGAGAATGATCAGGCCGACGATGTTGCCGACAAAGCCGAGTCCGATCGTGGCGAGCGACCAGAGGGCGATCGCCGCGGGATAGAGGATGCGGGGCGGCACCTTGTCGACCAGCCAGCCGCCGGGCACCTGCAGAGCGGCGTAGGTCCAGCCGAAGGCGGAGAGGATCAGGCCCATCCGGGCCGGCTCGATCGCCAGATCCTTCGCCAGCAGCGGCGCAGCCACGGAGAGGTTGCTGCGGTCGAGGTAGTTGATCACCACGGTGACGAACAACAGCAGCATGATCAGATAGCGGGCCCGGGAAGGCTGCGGCGTCGTCTCCATGCTCATCGGCAGTCCCTCCAGGCAGCGATGTGCATCGCCGCCGAAGCCAAGACCTGCTCCGACGACTGACCGGGCCTGTAGAGCGACGATCCCAGACCGAAGCCGCTGGCGCCTGCGGCGACGAAACTGGCCATCGTGTCGGGCGTGATGCCACCCACCGGGATGAACGGCACCTCTCTCGGAAAGACCGCCCGCCAGGCCTTGAGCGCCGTCGGCCCGATCTGCTCGGCAGGAAATAGTTTGAGCCCGTCGGCACCGGCTTCGAGCGCGGCAAAACCCTCGGTGGGGGTGGCCACGCCAGGAAAGCTCACGAGACCGGCAGCCTTGGTGACGCGGATCACATCAGGATTGGCGTTTGGGGACACGATGAATCTGCCGCCGGCGGCGGCGACGTCTGTCACATCGGAGGCCCGCAGGACGGTACCGGCCCCGACCTGCGCTCGATCGCCGAGTGCGGTGGCGAGCAGACGGATGCTTTCGAGCGGCTCGGGTGAGTTGAGCGGGATCTCGATCAGCCTGAAGCCAGACTCGAAGAGCGCCCCGCCGATGGAAAGGATCTCAGCGGGACCGATTCCTCGGAGGATGGCGATCAGTGGCAGCGTGGCGAAATGGCGATCGAGTTGAGCGGGTTCTGGCATGGAGAAGAGGATTCCCTGCGGCCCTTGTTCACGGCGATGAGACGGTCGCTCGAGTCCGATCCGAATTCGAGGGGACTAGCCACGGCCCATCTCAGGCCTGGCGAACACCAGCCTGCCGGCTGTTGTCTGCAGGGTGCTCGTCACACTCACATGCACGGTGCGGCCGATCTGGTCGCGGCCCTGTTCGATCACCACCATCGTGCCGTCTTCGAGATAGCCCACGCCCTGTCCGGGCTCCTCACCGGGCTTGACCACGCGGACGTCGAGCATGTCGCCCGGCACGAACACCGGCCGTAGGGCGAGCGCCAGATCATTGACATTGATCGCCTGCACGCTCCGCACCGCGGCAATCTTCATCACGTTCGAATCGGCTGTCACCACCCGGCCGCTGAGATCGCCGGCCATGCCCACCACCCGGGATTCGGTGGTCGCATCGGGATCGTCATCGCGTTGGGGCGGCAGCACCTCAAATTCGATCGCCTTCCCTTCACGGAGCCGCGCCAGCACGTCGAGCCCCCGGCGGCCACGGATGCGACGAAACTTGTCGCCCGATTCCGCGGACTCCTGCAGTTCGTCGACGACGAACGACGGGACGACGAACCGGCTCTGAAAGAGGCCCGATTCGGCCAGTTCGGTAACCCGACCGTCGATGATGGCGCTCGCATCGAGCACGTTGGGCCGCAGCCCCTTCACGTCACGGGCGAATTCGACATAGGGAATGATGAAACGGAAGTCGTCTCGCGTCTGCAGGAGCAGGCTCGTGCAGACATAGCAGAGGATCATGCCGAGCACCGACGGCACCAGCCCCAAGATCGGTGAGGCTGGAAGGGTCGAGAGCAAGGGGGTGAGGGCGAGAATGGCAACGTAGGTGAGAAACACCCCAATCAGCAGGCCAAAGTAGATCGACGTGATCACCGTCAATTCCTTGCGACGCAGCGACATGTCGATGCCGATCACCGCCAGCGGCAGCAGGATCATGCCGACGAGGATGACCCACGGCAGCGATTCGGACGTATTCCGAATGCCGGGCGATTGGAACATGAGGACGGCGATCCCCACCGAAACCATCACGAAGAGTGATCGCAGAACGACAAGAGCCATGGCAGATTGAGTGACGCGGGGTGGTGTGGAATCAATGGGTGTGAGGCAACAACGAAGACCTCTAGGATACCACACCCCAGCGGGGGCCGCGAACTGTCTTCAGCCCCCGCCAATCCGTAGGTCATGGTCCCGGTCCAGGAAGCGGTCTGTCATGCCCGCGATATAGTCCGCCACGCTGCGTCGCACACCGAATTGCTCGGCGCGGCCACGAAAGCTAGCCGGCATCTCAAGAGGATGCAGGCAATACCACTCGAAGAGTCGCGTCAGCTTCCGCTGCGCCGGCACGCGGACCGCCAGCACCCGGTCGCTGCGATAGACCCGCTGAAAGAGAAACTGCTCGAGGGCGCGTTTGCGGGCCGTCACCGCCGGCGTGTGGGACACGATCCGCACGCCGGGCATGCCGCCCTGGCCAAGGAAGACAGCCCGGACCTGCGCCACCGATTCGATTCCGAGGGTCTCGATGGTGGCCCGGCTCCGCGTCACCAGTTCCGCCACCTCCACTTCCACCACTTCGTGCAGGGCCGCCCGCCGCAGTTCGGAACCGGTCAGCGTGCCGTAGCGGTGGCAGGCGCGGGCCGCAGCCTCGGCAACGAGTGGAATCTCGAGTAACTCGTCCATGGTCACGAGTCCCAACTCCACGGCATCGTCGGCGTCATGGGTGTCGTAGGCGATCGAGTCGGCCGCATCGACGACCTGAGCCTCCAGGATCGGTGCCGGTGCCGTGCCGTCTTTTTTTCGAGTGGCCTGGGCGTCGAGCACCTCGCGGGAGAGATTCAGGCCCGGGAAGTTCGGATAGCGGATCTCCAGCAACTCAACGATTCGGAGCGCCTGCGCATTGTGGTTGAAGCCACCCTCGTCGGCGAGCAGTTCCGAAAGCGTGTCCTCACCGGCGTGCCCCAGCGGTGGATGGCCGATGTCGTGTGCCAGCGCCAACGTCTCGACCAGATCCTCGTTGAGAGCGAGGCTTCGGGCGAGTGTCCGGGCGATGCTCGTCACCTCCAGCGTGTGCGTGAGCCGGCTGCGGTGATAGTCGCCGTGGTAACCGGTGAAGACCTGCGTCTTGTGAGCCAAGCGACGGAACGCGGCCGAGTGGACGATGCGGTCGCGGTCGCGTTGGTAGGGGCTGCGAAACGCATGCGGCGGCTCGTCATGCACCCGGCCGGCCGAGTCGGCGGCATGCATCGCCCATGGGGCGAGCAGGAGTGATTCCCGTTGCCGCCAGTCGAGCGCCACGGGCATGCCGTCGTGGCCGGTGGTCGCTGTCATCGGGAGTTCTCGTTTCATTCTGAGGCAGGACGGTGGGGGAGGGCGGCACCGGCCGCCACGAGCTGCTGCCAGAGGCTATCGAGCGACTGCGGCAGGACACGGGCGCCCGCGACCGTCGGCATGAAGTTCACGTCGCCTGGCCACCGCGGCACGATGTGCCAGTGGAGGTGGCCTGGCAGACCTGCCCCCGCGACCGCCCCCAAGTTCAGGCCCACGTTGAAGCCGTGGGCCTGCATCGACTCTTGCATCACGCCGCACCAGGTCACGATGCAGGTCTGCAGGTCGAGGAGCTGTTCTGGCGAGAGGTCGGCGAGCGTGGCCCGGTGATCGAGGGGGGCAACGAGCAGGTGGCCATTGGAGTAGGGAAAGCGGTTGGTAACGACAACGCTCAGGTGCGTGCGGGCCACCACGCCGAGCGTCCTGTTGTGTCCAGCCTCGGCCGCAGCCGCCCGGCAGAGGAAGCAGGAGTGGTTGGCGCCGTCGCGCCAGCGGGCGGGTTCGACCGGTTCCGGTGGAACGCCCTTGTCGTGTCCCTGCACGTATTCGAGCCGCCAGGGTGCCCAGAGGGTTTCGTTGCTCATGGGGGGTATCGTACCCGAACGCGACCTCCTAGCCGCAACTCAGAACCGAAAGCTGGCGGCGGTTCGGGGCTGCCC
>CANETO010000263.1 GCA_947440895.1 Planctomycetaceae bacterium
CCATAAGTTGTTTCTCAGATAGCGTTTGCATTCTTTTTTGTAGTGCGTTCCGGGGCCTGGGGGCGGCACTTATGGAAACATTCCGTGGGGCAGGTGCTGACAGGCCGCACTGGTTCGCCGGCTGCGGCATGCTCGTCGCCGGCGGATTCTGCTACGGGAGGCTCTTGGGCGAATCGGGCATCGCTCGTGAGTCGCAGAATTCACCGGCTCCTGCGCGTGCCTCCGACCGGCTCCTCACCATCTGGCTTGAAGCGAAACACGATGTCGTGTCTTTGTCGTTTGGCTCGCCTCCGCCCGGCCGACTGGATGGCGGCCTCAGCACCAGCGACCGGAGGTCGCCCCAAGCGCTCTTTGAGGACAGGCATCCGCCTGTCGTTGGCGACACGATGTCGTGTTTTTCGTGAAGTCAGAATGGCCAGATCAGCGGCGCCAGCGCCACGGTGATCGCCATCACCAGCAGATTCAGCGGGCCGCCAAACCGGACGTAGTCGCTGAATTTATAGCCGCCCGGGCCGTAGATCATCAGATTCGTCTGGTAGCCCATCGGTGTGGCGAAGCCGCAACTGGCGGCCACCGTCACCGCCATCACGAACGGCATCGGGTTCACGCCCAGATCGGCGGCCGTCTGCCATGCGATGGGAAATGTCAGCACGGCGGCGGCGTTGTTGCTCATCAACTCCGTGAACAGCATCGTCACCAAATAAATCGCCGCCAGCACGACATGCGGATGGTCGCCCGCCGCGGCGATCGTCGAGTGTGCGATCGCCTCCGCCAGTCCCGTCTTCTCCATGGCCCGGGCCAGGCCGAAACTCGCCGCGATCAGGAGCAGCGACTCCCACTCGATCGATTGCCTGGCCTCGTCCGACGAGATGCATTTCATCGCCACGACGACCGCGGCCGCGACGAGGGCGGCCGCCACCATCGGCACCAGTTCGAGCGTCGCCCCGAGCACCATGGCAGCCAGCACGGTGCAGGCAATCCAGGCCTGATCGTGACGCGGCGGGGTGAAGTTGCTCACCGCGCTGACGAGATAAAAGTCGCGGTTGCTCCGCTGGTGTTCCGCAAAATCCCGGCTCGCCTCCAGCAGGAGCGTGTCGCCAGGTTCGAGCGTGATATCGCCGATTTTCATCCGCAACCGCTCGCCGTTGCGGGCAACGGCGATCACCACCGCGTCATAAGTCGATCGGAAGCGGCCCTCGCGGATCGTGCGGCCGATCAGCGGGCAGGTGTTCGAAACCACGGCCTCAATGAGCGTCCGCTCCGAGCGTGGATCGTCGAGTTTGAAGACCTGATCGGTGGCCGGACGGAGGCCGCGGATCTTCTGCAATTCGACGACTGAATCGACGACGCCTACGAAGACAAGGCGGTCGCCTGCTTCCAGTCGCTCGGTGGGAGACACGGCCGCGATCACATGCCCGCCGCGATCGATCTCCATGAGAAACAGCCCGTCGAGTCCGCGCAGGCCCGCCTCCTCGATTGAGCGGCCGACAAGCGGACTGCCCTGTTCGACGAGCATCTCCAGTGAATACTGTCGCGGGTCGTCGCTCGGGCTGACCGCGGGCCGTCGATCCTTGAGCAGGTGCCGGCTGGCGAAGACGAGGTAGATGAAGCCCGCCACCAACAGCGGCACCCCCAGCCACGAAATCTCGAACATGCCGAGGGGATGGCCCGTCTTGGCGGCCACGAGGCCGCTCACCACGACGTTGGTGCTCGTGCCGATCAGGGTGCAGAGTCCGCCCAGCACCACGGCGGCGTTCATGGGCATGAGCAACTTCGACACGCTGAGCCGATGCTTCTTGGCCCAGTCGCGAATCGCCGGCACCATGAGGGCGACCACCGGCGTGTTGTTCATGAAGGCGGAGAGGGCGGCCGGGCCGATCATCGTCCGCATCTGGGCCGAGGCCAGTGACGCTGGCCGCCCCAGGGCTCGGTCGACGAGGGCGGCCAGGGCGCCTGTCCGTTCCACGGCCGCCGCCACCACGAACAGTGCCGCCACGGTGATCATGCCCTCGCTGCTCATCCCCTTGAGCGCCTCGTCGGGGGTGAGCACGCCCGACGCGAGCAGGACCACGACGCCGCCGATCATCGCCATATCGGGGCCGCGTTGGCTGAAGAGCAACGCGGCGAGGGTGCAGAATACGACGCTGGCCGTCAGTACCGCCTGCCAATTCTGGAGCAATGTCTCGGGGCTCATACGGCAGGGACGTCCTGGGGGCCAAGTCACGTGCTGTTGTCAACGATGGAAATGTCGTGGGATCACGACTGGTTCGCAAGGGCAAATGGCCGCCTGGAGGCGTTCATGGCGGTAAAGGCCGTTAACGCGGCACTCTTTGAGCCACCAATCCCCTCGCCTGCGTTCTCTGGGTTGCCAAGTCGTCGCTGCAGGTATCAGAGATCCACTGCGAGGCCAATCCTCGCGGCTCTGGATTGAGTTCAGGGTGGAACGAGTTTAGGGCGTGGGAAGTGGCCCGCCCGTCGTGTCGCCGGCCTCCGCCCGCACGCGGGCGAGTTCGGTGCAGAGATCGGCAAATGTCTCGCGGGCCGCGGGATCGGCGTGGATGCTGCGGAGCTCGCGAGGGTCGTTCACGAGATCGAAGAGTTCCCACTCGCGGCGGTTGTCGTACCAGATGAGCTTGTGCGTCCGCGTGCGAACCCCGTAGTGGCTCGGCACGCGGTGCGGCTGCGGAAATTCGTAATAGTGGTAGTAGACACTCGTTCGCCAGTCGGCCGGGCTGTCGCCACGCACGAGCGGCACGAGGCTCCGCCCCTGCATGTCGGCGGGGGCATCCACGCCGGCGGCCGCGAGCAACGTCGGGGCGAAGTCGAGATTCTGCACGAGATGGTCGTCGACCGTGCCGGGGATCGTCACCCCGGGCCAGCGGACGACGAGCGGCATCCGCAGCGACTCTTCGTACATCCAGCGTTTGTCGTACCAGCCGTGCTCCCCCAGAAAGAAGCCCTGATCGCTTGAGTAGACCACGATCGTGTTTCGGGCGAGCCCCGTGGCGTCGAGGTATTCCAGCACACGGCCGATGGTGCGATCGACGCCGGCGACGCAGCGGAGATAGTTGGCGAGATACCGCTGGTAGTTCCACCGCGTCAGCGCATCGCCCGAGAGATTGGCCGCGCGGAAGGCCTCATTTTCCGCGGCATAGGCCGCCTCCCAGCGGGCCTTCTGTGCGGGTGTCATGGTGGGCGGTGTCGAGAGGGCGAGATCCTTCGGCAGCATGTGCCTGGCGATCGTCATCTCCTGTTCGGCGGCGGCGCCGGTCCGGCCGGCGTAGTCATCGAAGAGCGTCTCCGGTTCGGGGAAAGTCGTGCCGCGGAAGAGATCGAGTTCCTCTGGCCCCGGCTCCCATTCGCGGTGCGGAGCCTTGTGCTGGAGCATGAGCATGAACGGCTTCGAGGTGTCACGCTTCGTGTCGAGCCAGTCGATCGCCAGATCGGTGACGATGTCGGTCACGTAGCCAGGAACCGTCCGCTTCGTCGGCGGTCCGTCCGGAGTCTTCGGGGCCGACAGCATTACCGGGTTGTAGTAGTCGCCCTGGCCGGGCAGCACTTCCCAGTGGTCGAACCCGGTCGGCTGGCTCACCAGATGCCATTTGCCGACGATCGCCGTCTGGTAGCCGGACTGTTGCAGGAGTTTGGGGACCGTCACCTGCCCGCCGTTGAACCTGCTGTGGTTGTCGGGAAAGCCATTCCGATGGCTGTGTTTGCCGGTGAGGATCACCGCCCGTGAGGGGCCGCAGATCGCATTGGTGCAGAAACAGTTGCGAAACAGAACGCCCTCGCGGGCAATCCTGTCGATGTGCGGCGTGTCGATCAGTTTCGAGCCATAGGCCGAGATAGCCGCCGTGGCATGGTCATCGGTGAAGATGAAAAGGATGTTGGGGCGGGGGGCGACCTGCGGTGCGGGGGCGTCATCGGCAGCCCACGTCGACGGTAACGCCATGTCCAGAAGGCTCAGAAAGCACAGCATGACGAGCAGCACCAGCAGGGGGAGCATTGCGCGACGGAGTTGGCGAGTC
>CANETO010000264.1 GCA_947440895.1 Planctomycetaceae bacterium
AAACACGCCGCTCCATGTGGTCGCTTTCTTCGGCCGGAATGCGGCGGGCCGAGTGCTCGTCGAGCGGGGGGCAGACGTGCTTGCAAAGAACGTCGTCGGCCGACTGCCGTCGGCGATCATGGCGTTGCCCGCCGACTTCGCCGCCGAGTGCGCGCCGATGGTTGGCCTCAACCCGCTCGGCGTGGACGACGTGCTGCGGGGACGCGAGCGGCTTCGCGACCTCCTCCCCACGGGCCCGAACGCGGAGGGCACGTTCGGCGGCCCGCTCGACAGGCTGACACTCGGCTGGTCAAAACTCGTGTCGTCGGAATGGCTGCGGCTGCGTGTCGGCACATGGTCGCTCCACCTTGTCGCGACGAACGTCTTCGACCACCTCTGGTTCCTGTCGTTTCTCTGCTGGCTTGTCGCCATCTTCGCGCTGCTGGCCGTGACCGGCCTCCTGCCATCGGGCCGCGGCCGGGTCTGGCTCGTAGCGGCCTCGTGCCTGCCGCAGGCAGTGATGAGCATGTCACTGGCGGGGTTCTACGGACCGGATACGTCTTTTGGGCTCCTGCCGAAACTCCAAGTGCTCGGGTACTACGCCTGCTTCTATTTTTACGGCGTCGCCACGTTCGCTGCGGAGGGCATCGACACGCGCCTCGGCCGGCACTGGAAGTTCCTCCTTCCGGCAGCGGCGGTGCTCCTTGTGGCCGGCATCGCGACGATGAACGATCGGTTGCTTGCCACCGTCCTCCAGCCCGCATATGCGTGGACATTATCGCTGGGGCTCATCGGCCTGTTCTGCCGTCTGTTCCCGCATCCCCTCCCAGCGGTGTCGTGGCTGGCCGACGCGTCGTACTGGATGTATCTCGTCCACGTGCCGCTGGTGATGGCAGCCCAGTTGCTCGTTCGGCAGTGGCCGCTACCTGCGGAACTGAAGTTCGTCGTGATCCTCGCGACGGTGACGACGCTCCTGCTCGCGAGCTACCGCTGGTGCGTGCGATACACGCCAATCGGCAGCCTCCTCAACGGGCCGCGTGCTTTCCCCACGGTCAGCCACGATCATCCGGGTCATCCGGTTCGTTAGTACCGATGATCGTCGGGATCGTAGTCGGGTGAAACGCTGACGTTGCCCTGTGGATCAGCAGCGTACTTGAAGCGCTGGTCCACGAGCCTCCGGATAAACCGCGACCGCACAATCGTCGAGTAGAATTTCCTAAACGTGTCGCCCTTGCGATCGAGTGGCTTTTCGGAGGCAAACGTGAACATCGGCAACAGCATCTCGTCGTTGATCGTCTCGTTGTGCCAGACGTTCTGCGGTGGCTTGAACGGGTTTCGTGGATTGGCGGAGGAGTTGTCGAAGGAGCACTCCGCTTCGAAACGCGTGCCGGCCGGAAACCGGCGGGGCTGCTTGAGGTTGTAGGGTGACTGCCAGTTGTAGTCCCACTGGGGCACCCGCAGGAGCAGAAGCGACTGCTTCCCGCCCGGCAGGGTGGCTCTGAGTTCGACCCAGCGGGCGAGTTGGTGCGCGTGGGGCACGACACTCACGAAATCCGCATCCTGAGGCAGCGTCCAACTGCCACGGACACGGAAGTCGGTGACGCCCGGCGGCACCACCGCAAAATCGCCGCTGACGTAGATCATGGTCGTCACCTTTCGCGGCGGCTGCCTGTCGAGCCAGATCCCGATCCGGCTCGAATCGGTCTCGAGTTTTCCAGTACGGACGTAGTGCACCTGAGCCGTGATGTCGCAGCCCGCCGGAATCACGAGCGCCGCATCGGCGGGGGCCGCCATCGCCCTCACTCCCGGAACGTATCCGCCGACGAACGAGGCCCGCGGCTGCCCATCGTCACGGACGGGCGGCACCCGAAACCCGATGCCGTGCGAATCCTGAAAGCCTCCCGCCCGGTCATCGGGATGGCCGAATCCGTCGCGGCCGCCATGCTCCCGCACGGCCTCCTCCGCCGTCTGTCGCGGCAGGTGGCCCACCAGGGCATGGTGCACGATCTTCCGATTGCGAGGCAGAAACTGGATCGCGCGGAGCCGCAGATCCTCGTCGCGATTGAGCGGAAACACGATGTTGCGGTAGACGTCGTTCCCGTGGGAGCCGAGCTGCGTTGGCTCAGGCTGCTCGATGACGATATCGGGGGGCCCGAGATCCTCCTGGAAGGCCGAGTAGTCGGGCAGCGGCGCGAGCTCGGGCGTGTCGGCGGCGTTGCCTGCCGGTTTACCGTCGGCAATCCACTCCCGCAGCATGTCAATCTCTGCCGAGGTCGGAGGCTTCGGTCCCGTGAACTCAAAGTCGCTCTCAATCTGGCCCGGCGGCATCCGCCGGGCCTCGATCTCCTCGAGGGCGATGCTTACCCATTCGTAGGCATCGTCGTAGGAGAGCAGGTTGAACGGACCGGCCTGGCCGGGGCTGTGGCACTTCTGGCACTGGGTGTGCAGGAAGGGGAGGACGTCTCTGAAAAAGGTCGGTATGTGCTTCGCAGAGGCCGAGGCGATCGACGCCGGCCGCTCCGGCCGATCGAGCGGACAGCCCACGGCCTGCGTCCGCGGGTTTTTTATCTCGCGGCCGGCAACAAGATCCTGGATCGCATTGGCGAGTTCCGGCCTGGCATCGCCGGGCGTCATCACCCCGCGGATCTTGTAGCGATCGTCGATCCGGCCTGAGTAGCGGGTGATACGGTCCCGATCGACGAGTACCACCTCGGGCGTGATCGTCGCGTCGAGCGCCTCGGCAAGCGTGAAGTCGGTGTCGAGGTGGATTGGGAACGTGATGCCAAACTCCTTGCGGTATACCTCGACATCCCCGGGGTCGTTGCATTCGCAGATCACACCCACGAAGCGGATGCCCGCGCTGCCGAAATCGGCAGCCAACGCACTGAGCACGGGGGCATATTCCTGAGCGAGCGGGCAGGCGGGATGGAGGAACGCAAAGCAGACGGCCCGGCCGTCGGGGCCGATGAGATCGGTAAACGGGATCGTGGCTCCGTCGGAGCCAGTCACGACCAGCTTGTCCGCCGGAATCGGCTGGGATGCGGCGGGAGTGTCCGCGGGCACGGCTGGCGCCGGATCAGCCGCGGGGCTCACGGCTGCCACAAGCCACACGAAAAGCACCAGCATGGGGATCAGCTGCGACATGGAGTCCCAAAGTATCAGAAAGTGGGAGTACCGACAGCGATTCGATCACACCTTCAAGGGCATCTGCGGCGATCACAGTCCGCCCGGGAACTTGTGGCCGAGTTTCTCGCGTTTGGTCGCCAGATAGCGTTCGTTGAATTCATGCACCGGCGGCAGGATCGGTACCTGATCGACCACTTCGAGATCAAAGCCGCCGTAGATAAAGGCGTCGGTCTTCTTGGGATTGTTGGTGAGCAGGCGAACCTTCCGCAGGCCGAGGTCCTTGAGAAGCTGAAGGCCGACGCCATAGTCGCGGGAGTCGGCCTTGTAGCCGAGGGCAAGGTTGGCCTCGACCGTGTCGAGCCCCTTGTCCTGCAGTTCGTAGGCCCGGATCTTCTCCACGAGGCCGATGCCTCGGCCCTCCTGCGGCAGATAGACCAATACGCCGGCCCCCTCGCGGCCGATCATGTCGAGCGCCATGTGGAGTTGGTCGCCGCAATCACATCGCAGGCTGTCAAGCAGATCGCCCGTGAAGCACGACGAGTGCAGCCGCACAAGCGGTACCGACACGTTCGCCACGTCGCCCATCACGAGCACGATCGGCTGCTGCGGTTCATACTGCACGCCATACGCAAGCACCCGAAAGCGGCCCCACTTGGTCGGCAGATCGGCCTCAGCGATCCGGTGTACGAGCTTTTCCCGCTGCCGTCGATGACGAATGAGTTGCTCGATGGAAATGATCTCGAGGCGGTGTTCGCGGGCGAGCGTGAAGAGCGCCTCTCGGTCGGCCCGGTTGCCGACGTCGTCGAGGATTTCGCAGAGCACTCCGGCCGGCGCGAGGCCTGCCATCCGCGCCAGGTCGACAGCGGCCTCGGTGTGACCGGCCCGACGCAGCACGCCCCCCTCCTTCGC
>CANETO010000265.1 GCA_947440895.1 Planctomycetaceae bacterium
AGCGGGCACGCAGACGGATCGAATGTCACTGGCACGGTCGATCGTGTCGCGAGACAACCCGCTCACGGCCCGCGTCTGGGTAAACCGGATCTGGGAGCGGTTCTTTGGCACGGGTCTTGTGAAGACGAGCGAAAATCTCGGCAGCCAGGCGGAGTATCCCAGCCATCCGGAACTCCTCGACTGGCTGGCGGCGGAATTCATGGAGGCTGCCGCGATGCCGGCCGTGAATGGTCAGCCGGCGCAGCCGTGGGACATGAAGGCCTTCATCAAGATGGTGTTGATGAGCAGTGTGTATCGGCAGAACGCGACGGTGACGCCAGAAAAGCTGGCTCGTGACCCGGCCAATCGGCTGCTGGCCCGGGGGGCCCGACTCCGGCTACCTGGCGAGGCCGTCCGCGATGCGGCACTGGCCGCGTCGGGACTGCTCGTGCCGACGATCGGCGGACCCAGCGTGCGACCCTGGATGCCCGACGGCGTCTGGGACGAGACCAGCAAATACGGCGACCTCCGCGGCTACAAGCCGGACACCGGCGCGGGCCGCTACCGACGGACGATGTACACGATCTGGAAGCGGACGGCGGGCCCACCCACGATGCTCCTCTTCGACGCGCCCAATCGCGAGACCTGCACCGTGAAGCGGTCCCGGACGAACACGCCGCTGCAGGCGCTGGCGCTGCTCAACGAGACGACCTTCATCGAGGCGGCCCACGGACTTGCCGCCCGCATGATTGCCGAGGGGGGCACGACGTCCGCCGACAGGATTGCCCACGGCTTCCGGTTGGTGCTCGGCCGCCAGCCCACGACCGCCGAGCTGGCGACGCTCGTGGCCGGATTCGAGGCCGACCTTTCGCGGTTCAGTGCCGAGCCGACCGCAGCCGAACAGTATCTGGCAGTGGGGCTCGTAAAACACCCCGACCATGTTCCGGTCGCAGAGTGTGCGGCCTATTCACTGGCGGCGAATGTGATCATCAACCTCGACGAGTTCGTGATGCGGGAGTGACCGTCCATGAGTGATTTCAACAACGAAGCGCAGAAGATCCTGCGGTCGCAGGATGCCCTCAACCGCCGCGTGTTTCTCGGCGGTATGGCCGGAGGTCTCGGCTATGCGGCGCTTGCTAACCTGATGCAGCCGGAGGTGGCGCGGGCGGCGGCTGCGTCAGAGTCGGCGACCACGGTAGCCGGACACTTCCCGAACTTCCCGCCAAAGGCGAAGCGGGTGATCTACCTCTTCCAGTCGGGTGCGCCCTCGCAGATGGATCTCTTCGATCCGAAGCCGGGCCTCGAGAATCGCCGCGGCGAAGACCTCCCCGAGTCGATCCGGCAGGGCCAGCGGCTTACGACGATGACCAGCGGTCAGAAGAATTTCCCGGTGGCGCCGTCGATGTTCAAATTTGCCCAGCACGGAGAGAGCGGGATGTGGTTCAGCGAACTGCTCCCCAACATCGCCCGGAATGCCGATCGTTGGTGCATGATCCGCTCAATGGTCACCGAGCAGATCAACCATGACCCGGCGATCACGTTTTTCCAGACGGGCCACCAGCTGGCCGGCCGGCCGAGCATCGGCTCGTGGGTGAGCTACGGCCTCGGCAGCGACAACGCCGACCTGCCCGCCTACATCGTCCTCACGAGTTTTGGTTCTGGCCGCAAGGACGACCAGCCACTCTATGATCGCCTCTGGGGGGCCGGCTTCTTGGCGACGAAGCACCAGGGCGTGCGGTTTCGTAACTCGGGCGACCCCGTGCTCTATCTGGCCGATCCGCCGGGCGTCGACCGAGCGATGCGGCGGGCCACGCTCGACCGGATCGCCAGCCTCAACGCCACCCGCAGCGCCACCCTCGGCGATCCCGAGATCGCCGCCCGGACGAGCCAGTATGAAATGGCCTTCCGGATGCAGGCGAGCGTGCCGGAGATCACGAGATTCGACGATGAGCCGAAGCACGTGCTCGACGCCTATGGACCCGATGTCCATCGCCCCGGCAGCTATGCCTTCAACTGCCTGCTGGCCCGGCGGCTCTCCGAGCGGGGCGTGCGGTTCGTGCAGTGCTTCCACATGGGCTGGGACCACCACGGTGGCCTGCCCGACGCGATCAAGGGACAGTGTCATGACACCGATCAGGCGACGGCCGCGTTGCTCGATGACCTGCACCAGCGAGGGCTGCTCGACGAGACGCTGATTGTCTGGGGCGGAGAGTTTGGCCGGACGATCTACTCGCAGGGCTCGCTCACCGAGACCAACTACGGCCGCGACCATCATCCGCGGTGCTTTACGACGCTGCTGGCGGGGGCTGGGATAAAGCCGGGGCTGACGTGGGGAGCCACCGACGACTACTGCTACAACATCACGACGCCCGACCAGAAGGTGCACGTCCACGATCTCAACGCCACGATCCTGCATCTGATGGGCGTCGACCACCTCCGGCTCACCTTCCCCTACCAGGGCCGCGACTTCAGGCTCACCGACGTGCACGGGAACGTCGTGAAGGGGATTCTCTCCTAGTCGCCGGGGCGGATGCCCGGCCGCATCACTTCTTCTGCCATTGGTCGTCCTGACCCAACACGCTCTGCGGGCCGTCGCCGTCGAGCCAGGCCTGTGCCGCCGGGTCGTCCCGCAGCGCGGCATCCCAGAAGGCCGTGCTGATGGCCAGAATGGCCCGATGATGGGCGGGGTTTTGTGCCTTCCGATCTCCCGGAAGCGGCCGGTCGGTGAACGCCGAGTGTTCCGCTTCGTGCAGCACGAGTTCGTACTTGCCGCCTGGGGAAAGGGCGGGAAACACGGCGAGCCGCGACTCGACCGTCTGGCCGCCTATCAGCGATGTGTCCTTCGTGCCGGTCATGAGCAGCCAGGGGATCGTCACGTCGGCGAACGCGGCGCCCGGATCGCGGCGGCCCTGCGGCGATCCCGGGCTCATGATCACCGCCGCCTTGATTCGGCCGTCGGTGAAGCGTTGGCCGACCAGCGGGAGCGACTGGCCGGAGACCGCCTGTGTCGTCTGGGCGCCAAAGGAGTGGCCCGACATGCCCACGCGGCCGAGGTCGAGCCTGCCATGCAGGACGTGGCCGGGCTCACGGTTCCATCGGTCGATCTGGTCGAGCACCGCCGGCACATCCTGCACCCGCAGGCGTACGTTTTCGAGCGACGCCGCTTCCCGCATGGCCTCCATGCGGCGGCCGGCCCGTTCGTCCCGCCACACGGCCGTGTCGCTGCCCGGGTGCTGCAGGAACACCGCGACATAGCCGCGCTTCGACCAGTGTTCGGCGAGGAATCGCGGGCCTTCGCGGGAGCCGCCCAAGCCGTGGCTGAAGAGCACGACGGGGCAGGGCTGGGGCACTTCGGAAGATTCCCCCACCGCCGTCGGAAGATGGACTCGGATCGGGATCGTGCGGTTGCGGTCGCCATCGAACACGTCGAGGTCGACAGCGTGGGAGGGCGGGGAACCGACCTGCTTGGACACGGCCATCGGATCGTAGGCGGTTGCGGTCTCGGCCCCGAGGGAAGTCCATGGGAAAGCCACGAGCGATGCCGTCATCACGGCGAAGAGCGAGGCAGTCCGGTACAGGATCGTTTTCATCGACGTATCTCCGGTCGTTGTCGATTCAACGGCCGTCCGAACCGCGGGTTTCGAGGGAGTCGCAAGAGCTGCGTCTGCGGTCGGGCCCGGGGCCGCACACGGCAAGTTGGAAACTCGCCGCCACGGGAAGCAGTGCGGCAGGGCGACTACTTCCGTCGCTTCGCGGCTTTCTTCGCAGGCTTCTTCTCGACAGCCTCTTTCTCAATCGCCGGTGTTTTCGTGGCCTTCTTCTTTCGGCCGCGTGCCGGTTTCTCGTTGTCAGCCTCCTCGGCGGCTACTTCTGCCGCGGCGGCCGGCAGTCCCGGCACCGTCTGCGGCACGATGATGCAGTTATCGCCGAGCTCGATCTCTTCCTCGTCCACGATCGGCTTGCCACGATCGTCGAGCTTCACGTCGGCCTCGGCCGTCTTCTTCTTGGCCACAGCCAAAAGTTGCTC
>CANETO010000266.1 GCA_947440895.1 Planctomycetaceae bacterium
CACTCGGTGGGCTCTTCGGCGGTGGGCGGCGGCACGAGAAGATCGATGACGAGCTGGCACACATCGAGGTGCCGGCCTCGTGGTTCGTGGTGGGGGTGGGCTTGGCGGGCACTGCCTGTGTGGTGCTCGGCCATTTTCTTTTTGGCATCACATGGTGGATGGGGATCCTCGCGGTGCTGGTGACGTTTCTGCTCTCGATCGTGGCGGCCCGGGCGACCGGCGAGACCGACATCACGCCGATCGGCGCGATGGGGAAAATCACGCAGCTGCTCTACGGCGTGATCGCGCCGTCGAACATCACGACGAACCTCATGACCGCCTGCATCACGTCGGGCGCCGCTTCGCATGCGGCCGATCTGCTTACGGATTTGAAGAGCGGCTATCTGCTCGGCGGCAATCCGCGGAAGCAGACGATCTCGCAGCTCTTCGGCGTGGTGGCTGGCACGCTGATTTCCGTACCGGCCTACATCTTCGTTGTGCAGAGCAACCCTGGCAGGCTTGGTTCCGCGGAGCTGCCCGCGCCGGCGGCAAAGGTCTGGGAAGGGGTGGCTCGGCTGCTGGCACAGGGCTTGCATGCCCTGCCGAAGGGCGCCCTGACGGCGATCGTGGTGGGCGCCCTGCTCGGCGTCTTCCTCACGCTGCTCGAGGAGTTTGCCCCGAAAAAATGGAAGCCGTGGATTCCGTCGACGACGGGCCTGGGCATCGCGGGGGTGATTCCCGCCTTCAATTCGATCGCGATGTTTGTGGGGGCATTGGTCGCCTGGCTGGTCGCACGGGCGTCGCCGAAGACAGCCGAGACTTACACGGTGCCGGTGTCGAGCGGCCTGATCGCTGGCGAATCGCTGATGGGTGTGGGGATCATCCTCACGCTCGAGATCATGAAGGCCACGGGCCTGTGGGTGGGGTGAGCGGGCGGGTCGGGGGTGTCCACGCCCCGTCGCCGGACGTTCGCTACGGACATCCTGTCCTTCGCTCACTCGATGCTGACTGCGCTCCGGCATCCATGCCTGCGCTTGTCAGCAACGCCGGCTCTCGGGGCATGGGCACCCCCTCCTTGCATCCACGCCCTACGAGACATGCAACTTCCGCTGGGCCACTCAAAAAATGGCACATGTCGACCTGCCACGCCTCGGCGGAATGTCGGGACTCACCCCGCAAATACCTGCAGCCGGCCACCCGTTCCCAGCCCGGCGGCCGCCGCTCGGGCCGAGAGCTCGTCGAGGGCACGGGTGCCGAGCGGGCCAAGATCGAGCGTCCACTCGTTGACATAAAGATCGACGTGCTGCATCAGCACGCGGTCGTCGAGTTCCTGGGCATGCGCCCGCATCGTGGGCAGGGGGGCATCACGATTGGAGAGGGCAAACGCGAGAGAGTCGTGGATCACTCGCTGCACCGCAGCGATCGTGTCGGCCGACAGCCGCCGGCTCGCCACGATGCCGCCCAGCGGCAGCGGGCACTGTGTCTCGGTCTCCCAGCGTGTGCCGAGGTCTTCGACGAGACCGAGCCCCTGCTGCTGCCAGGTAAAGCGTCCTTCGTGGATGCAGACACCAAAATCGGCTGCGCCGACCTGCAGCCTGGGCATGATCTCCGAGAAGATAACGTGCTCGACCCGTGTCGTGCGTGGATGAAAGAGCGCAAACAACAGCGCTGCGGTGGTCTGCCTGCCGGGGCAGAGCGTCAGTTGATCGGGGCCCGCTGGCGACGTATGAGGCGTGGCCGACAGCAGCAGGGGGCCGACCCCAAACCCAAGGGCAGAACCGCTCGGGAGCACCACGATGTCGTCCACCATGGACAAGGCGGCGTGGAAACTCGTTTTGCAGACGTCGAAGTCGCCCCGCGCGAGCCGTTCGTTGAGCTCCTCGATGTCGAGCAGCTCCACCTCGAAGCGAAGGCCGCGCCAGTCCACGGCCCGGGTCAGCAGACCGTGGAAGGCGAAGGTGTCGTTCGGGCAGGTGGAAATGCCCAGCCGAATAGTCTGTGTCACGATGCGGTCTCCAGCATCTGCACGGCCAGAGCGGCCACGGACTCGAGCGCCCCGGTCACCTGCCAGTGAGCCTTGTTGCGGTCGCCCGCTGTGTTGGAGATGCCGCGGATGATGTCGAATGGCACACGCTTGAGCCGGCAGGCGACCGCCACCGCAAAGCCTTCCATGTCTTCCGCAGCCGCGTCCGGAAACAGCTTCTTCCGGTCGCGGACATCGGCCTCACTCGCCGCCGCCGCGCAGACAGTTAGCAGCTGTTGAGAGAGCGCGTCGGCTCCATCGGCCGCAGTCGAACAGGACAGCGTGTCAGCAATCGCGACCGCAGAATCGGGTGGGTCGCCCGGCCACTGCTGCCAGCCGAGGGACTCGGCGCCCAGATAATCACCACCAGTGCCTGCCCCGATGCCATAGCAGGCCACCTCTCCAAACCGGTAGGCAGCGCCGAGAGCAAGCCGGTCATCCAGCCGGCCGGCGATGCCAAGGAGGAGCACCCGGGAGGGCGCGAGCTCCGCCACGAGCTGGGCCGTGCGGGCGGCGGCGGCGGCCATGCCGAAGCCACACAGTTCCATCCGGATGGAGTCGCCCAGAGCCGCAGCCATGAGGGGCCCGAGGACGCGGCGTTCAGAATCGGTGGGAATGAGAATCAGGTGTCGCAGCATGGCGTGCGCCGGCGTCGCCCGTGAGCCCCACGGTCAGTTCGCCATCGACCTCTGGAGGTTACAGTCGATCGCCGCGAGGAAATCCTGCGTGGTGAGGTGCGGCTGGTGCGGACCGATCAAGATCGCGAGGTCCTTTGTCATCTTGCCCTCCTCCACCGTC
Organism: Planctomycetaceae bacterium; assembly: GCA_947440895.1. Lineage (GTDB taxonomy): Bacteria > Planctomycetota > Planctomycetia > Pirellulales > UBA1268 > CAMCQY01. The sequence continues at coordinate 2,801 of CANETO010000266.1, forward strand.
TCGATGCAGACCCTTTCGAGCGTATCGGCGAAGTGGGTGACGGCGGGCGTGGCGTCGAGCTTGCCACGGTGGGCGAGGCCACGTGTCCAGGCGAAGATCGATGCAATCGGATTGGTGGAGGTGGGCTTGCCCTGCTGGTGCTGGCGGTAGTGCCGCGTGACCGTGCCGTGGGCCGCCTCGGCCTCGACGGTCTTCCCGTCGGGCGTCATGAGCACGCTCGTCATCAGTCCGAGCGAGCCGAAGCCCTGGGCCACGATGTCGCTCTGCACGTCGCCGTCATAGTTCTTGCAGGCCCAGACGTAGCCACCCTCCCATTTGATCGCGGAGGCGACCATGTCGTCGATGAGCCGGTGCTCATACGTGATTCCTTTCGCGGCGAATTCGGCCTTGAACTCAGCGTCGAAGATCTCCTGAAAGATGTCCTTGAACCGGCCGTCATAGGCCTTGAGGATCGTGTTCTTCGTGGAGAGATAGACCGGATAGCTGCGGGCCAGACCATAGCGGAAGCTCGCCCGGGCGAAGTCGCGGATCGAGTCGTCGAGGTTGTACATCGCCATCGCCACGCCGGGGGACGGGAAGTCGAAGACGTTCATCTCCATCGGCTTGGAGCCATCGGTCGGCGTGAAGGTGAGCGTGAGCTTGCCGGGGCCGGGGATCTTCACGTCGGTGGCCCGGTATTGATCGCCGAAGGCATGGCGGCCGACGACGATCGGCTTCGTCCAGCCCGGCACCAGTCGCGGGATGTTTTTGATGATGATCGGCTCACGGAAGATCACGCCGCCCAAGATGTTGCGGATCGTGCCGTTGGGGCTCTTCCACATCTTCTTGAGGTTGAATTCCTTCACGCGAGCCTCGTCGGGCGTGATCGTGGCGCACTTCACGCCGACGCCATATTCCTTGATCGCGTTGGCGGCATCGATCGTCACCTGATCGGACGTGGCGTCGCGGTTCTCCATGGAGAGATCGAAGTAGCGGATGTCGAGATCGAGGTAGGGCAGGATCAGCTTGTCCTTGATGAACTGCCAGATGATCCGCGTCATCTCGTCGCCATCGAGATCGACGACCGGGCCTGTGACCTTGATCCTGCCTGCCATGGTGAACCACTGCTCCTGCTGCGGGAAAATGCCTTTTGAAACGATAGGCGGAACCGCAGTTGTACCAAGCCTGGAGATGGAATTCATACCGACTCTGCAG
>CANETO010000267.1 GCA_947440895.1 Planctomycetaceae bacterium
CTGGCGTATCGGATTCCGGGAAGCGGCACGGCGAAGGCGACTGCGATCCTGACCGGGACCGAGCTCGAAGGCTCGATCGACTCGAGCTGCGAGACGACCTTCCTGGCGCCGTAGGTACCAATTGGCACAGGTCGAACGACAATGTCGAGTGTCCCAAGCCGCCGTGAGCGGTGAAAGCCTTCGAGTCGAGTGCAGGATGCCGCAGTCTTTGTGCAACCCGCAGGGTCGGGCGAAGGAGCTGCCGTCGGTATCGTGGATGCGGCGGCCAGTCACACCGTGGGGCTCTGCGTGCCGATGACAGCGGCAGATCCGGAGACCGTGGCCTCCATCTGACCGCCTCAGGCTGCCGCCGGGAACCCCGCCATGCTCGTGGTGACTTCGAACTGGTGTGTGTCGGACGGCACGCTCTCGGCCGGAATCCCACGCGGGTTTGTCGAGCGATTTCGTGCCGAGGTACGGCGATCGAGCCTGCGCTGTGGTTTTCGTCGGGATGGCAGCTACCGGCCGATTGACGCTGTCGATGTCGTCCTTGCCGGGGATACCTTCGACTGGCTCGTCAGCCGCGAATGGACAGGCGACGTGCGTCCATGGGATGGCGGTCGGCGGGCCGGGGCCGCCCTGCAGCGGGTCGCGACGGGGTCGCTGCGCCGAGGGAATCGGCTGCTGGCGATGCTGGCCGCCTGGATGCGGCGCGGGATCGAGGTGCCTGTGGCCGACCGCCGTGGGCGTCCACAGTCGGCGGTCTCACGCCCCGTACCGGTGCGGGTGGCGGTGCTGTGCGGCGACCGCGATCGCTGGCTGGAACAGGTGATTTCCGGGTCGCTGCCGGTGGCACCCGGACCGGTGGTCGGCACGACGTGGTCGGATGGTGATGTCACGGTGCGTCATGGTGCGGAGTTGGACCCGCTCTCCGCGGCGAATGGCCGCGAGCCCACGCTCGGCGACAGCCTTGCTATCGATCTGATCGGCAGGTTCGGAGTGTCGCTCCATTCCATCGCCATACTCCGCCCGCTGGCCGCTGGCCTGCTGCGTCGTCTGGCCGGTGGATGCCCGATCGACGCGCCACAGCGGCTGGCCGGCTGGCTGGAGGCTCATGATCGGGGGGCAACGCTCTCCGAGGCGACCAGACTTGAAGCTGCCGACGCGTGGCACCGGGCCGTGGCCCACTGGCACCGAGCTGCGCGGCGGCTTCCATGCTGTGTTGCCGGGGGCGTGGATCTGGTGGGCCGGATCGCGGAGTGGCTGGAACTCCAGCCCGCCACGGCAGCCCCGCCGCGAGCCCCCTGGTTCGACACAGTCGTGCCCATGGAGGTGGAAGGCTCTGCCACGGTGGTTCTCGGCCACCCTCCTGCCGACATCGGGTCGTCCGCGGCCTGGCAACGGCAGGTGGTCTGTCTGGGACCACGCTCCTGCCACACACGGAACGGCCTTGATGACGACTCGGGAACTCCGGCAGCGGTTATCGTGATTAGCCCGGGCCGCGCTGACCAGCGGATAGAGTGGTTGCAGATGACCACGATGAAACGATTCGGACATCATGAAGACGGCCGTGGCGAGCGTGGCGTGTGGCTCTCTTCCGAAGCAGACGATCCCCGGGCCCTGCGGCGTATCGTCGATGCCGCCTGAGAGAGGAGTCTTCTTGTGATGACCGCTGCAGGCATACACGACGACCTGTACGCCTTCGATATCACGCTGCACGGCCTCGTGCCCAAAGTGGCTGATCTGCAGGCTGTCGACACCTATCGGGATGCCTGGGGCACATGGGCCACGCTTGGGGTTTCGAACGATCTGATTGCGGTGCCGATGGTGATCGGATTTGACGAGTCTCTCGACCGCTTGGCCCGCCTGGAACGGATGTACGCGGAACCTGACGGATCGTTTGTCTGGACAAGCCCGCGCGACAGCGTGTGGTGGCAGGTGGACGGCAATGCCTTCGAGAAGGATGGTTGTGTCCTACTGGCGGATCTCAAGGGGAGTTGTCCTGCGTCTGCCTTCGACGATTTGTTGGCCGCGTTTGGCTGGCCGCAGCAGGCAGTGATGATGCAGCTGGTCCGGGCCGCCATCTTTCTCGATGAGTCGACGTTTCGCGATCACGCCCGCTGTCGCGGGAACGCCGGGGATGGGCAGACTCTGCGGCCCCGGTAGCCGACCGGTGGCAACGATTATGCCGAGGGATCAGTCATCGACGGGGTACGATGCCTGAAGGCAGCCGATACAGCGGAAGTGAGCGGTCGTGGCGAGGACTTTCCGGGGGAGACCATGCAGATGGGCAGTGCCGAGCGGGACGAACGATGGGCTGGCGCAGGGCGGCGGCTGCGGGCGGCGACGTCTGGGAACTCCTTCCGTGCATCAGTGACGCTGGTCGCATTGGGGGCGGCGCTCGTCAGCAGCGTGAGCGTGGCAGGTGAATTCAACGGCACCGAGCCAGTGGCCGTACGGGATGCCATCGGTGGCGGTATCCATGCCTACCACGCAGGCGATTTTGATCGCGCCTACGACGACCTCACCAACGCGATCGAGGCTGGCACCGACGATCCGCGGAGCTACTACTTCCGCGGTCTCGCCGCCCTCAAACTCGGCCGCACCAGCGAAGCGGAGGCCGATTTCACAACAGGCGCGGATCGTGAGTTGTCGACGGGCAGCATCCGGCGGGTTTCTCAGTCGCTGGAGCGCGTTCAGGGACACGATCGCCTGACGCTCGAACGCTTCCGGGCGCGGGCCCGGCTCGGGGCGTTGCAGCGGGATCGGGAAGTGTATGGACGGCGGTATTCGACGATCGAGGACGCCACCAGCGACGTTCGTCGCCGTCGCCGCCCCGAAGATGTCCGACGAGAACTCGTCGTTCCCCAGGAACTCCCGGCCACGAACAGGCTGCCATCCGCAGAAACCATTGAGGAAGTGCCCGCTCCGGCAGCTCGGACCACTCCGCCCGCCGAGCCCGTCAAAGCCTTTGAGGACGAGCCGGCTGCGGAGGCGGAAAATCTGTTCGATGCCGAGACGTCGGCCGATGGCATGTCGGAAGACAGGGCCGCCGAGAGGGGCGTACAGGACGAGGTGCTCGCGACCGAGGACGAAAATATCTTGGGCGAGAGGGCGGTGCAAAGCGAGGTCGAGGCCGCTGCCGAAGGACGCTAGACCGCACGGGCCGTAGGTCTATCGCCGGCTTCGGGGGCGGCAAAAGTCTCGTCGCGGGGGCCGCGGCGGCCCAACGCTCCTCGAGCTTCCGCCGACCCCCTCGCCTACGTCTCCAGGTTTACGACTTCATTCCAGCTGTCTGAGAATCGCTCGAAACCGGTTTCATCAACCGTTTGAGCAGCCGGGGATCGGTGGAAGCCGGAGCGAGTTGGGCTATCCTGCCCCCGAGTCGAAGGCTTGCACCGGCCCCGGCGGCTTGGGCTGCTTCCGTCCGCGGTTGATTGGCGTGCGGCTTCCTGATTAGCGGGATCAGGTGTTCTGCATACGCAGGGCGGCGGTGACCACCAGCGCCCACCCGATGAGAAAAAGCACGCCCCCGATCGGTACGATCGCGCCCAGTATCTTCACGCCTGAGACGGCGAGTGCCGCCAGGCACCCGCTGAAGATCAGGGTGCCGAGGAGAAAACACCAGCCGGCGGCGTGTAGCAGGCCGCGGCCATTCGCAGCCTGAGGCAAGGCTGACGCCACCGCAATCACGAGGATCGCCAGACCGTGATAGAGGCAATAGCGGACGGCCGTCTCCCAGTTGTCGGCCCGGCCGGTGGCATCGAGGACCGCCTGGAGTCCATGGGCTCCAAACGAGCCCGCCGCCACGCCGAGACCACACAGCAGGCCTCCGGCGATAAGAAAGACTGTCAGCATGCGGAGGGGTTCCAGGGATCGCAGAGGGAATCGCTCAGGGCCGGTTCACACCGAGGAGTTTGTCCTCTTCTTCTTCCTGGATGATGATCCGCGGCGTCACCATCAGCATCAGGCTGTCGGTGGTGCGGCCCATGC
>CANETO010000268.1 GCA_947440895.1 Planctomycetaceae bacterium
GCTGGTCAGCGACGCTGTGGAGACCGAAGGATCAAAGGATGCAGTCTGCTCGTATCGGCCGCCGAAATACACCGTGCCAGAGGCATTGACGGCCAGTGCGCTTGTCCGGTCGTCCCCACTGCCTCCGAATCGTCGTGCCCACAACAGTTCATTTGCAGCAGAGTATTTCGCAACGAACACGTCATTGCTGCCCGCCGATGTGAGAAGGCTTTGGCCGGCGCGGGGGTCGAGATCCACGGTTCCGGTAAACGTCCCGGCGACAAGTGTGTTTCCATTCGCATCGACCGCGACACGTTGGGCGATCGCGGTCCCGGCGGAGCCGGTGATGTCGAATACGAACGGGGTCGCAGAGAGGTTGATGTCGGTGGCGAGTGCGAGGCGACGCTCAAGCGTCTCGATGCCGTGCTGACGCCGAGTGCCTCGGCGAACACGACGCGTCTTACGGTGCCCCAGGAACCTCTGACCAAAGAGCAATTTCAGCATGTGGTCACGCTCGTGTCCGCGTTTGGAGTGTGGCGAATCCCCCTCGCTCCCCCCCCATGTGGCTCTGGAGAGCGGGACCATACAGACCGGAGGGCGGCTAATAACCCAGTTGGGGGAGGATAGAGGGTTGTAGGAGAACGGTCAATAAATGGCGGTAGAAGTCGCAGAATGCCCAACGGTTAGGAAGCCGAAAGCTCGAATAAAAGCCCCCGGCGGGAGCCGGGGGACACCGGGGCGAGCGGCGCGGACAAGATGGAATCTTGTCCCCACAATGAAACTTGAGCCCGAGCCCGGCGGCTATGGAATCGTGTCCCCACGGGTAAGAGCTGGGGACGGAGTGTCTTTAGAACCCGCCGAGGTTCATCGATACGTAGGCGCCAAACGGCCCGGCCGTGATCGACATCCCGCTGCCGCCGACATCTGAGAAGGGCGGCTTACTACCACCACCGCCACCGCCACCACCGCTGCGGTAGGGTGAATACGACATGCTGTTCGTACGGCTCATTGCCGCCGCCGCTGCCGAGGCCGTCTGCTGACGCGCGTCCTGAGCCCGCTGCACCAGTTGCTGCCGACCCTCGTCAAACGCGGCCTGCTGCTGCTGCAGCGTGCCCCGCTTCTGTTCGATTTTTTGAATTTCCTGCTGAAGCTGTCCGGCAGTCATCGTTACGACGTTGGGCACATCCTTGAGCGACTCTGCCCGCTTCTGGTCCGACATCACCGACAGATACTGCGCCACCCACGACCGCGCATCCTGAGCCTCCGGGGTATCGAGGATCTTGAACTTCGCGTCGAGATCATCGAGCAGATATTCAAGGTCGTGCGGCGACATCTTCTCGACCTTGTGATTGAAGTCGGCCTTGATGTTGCGGACCTGCGCCGGCGAGTAGATCGCCTGGGCGGAGAGCCATTCGCCCAGTTCGAAAATCGCCCGCCGCCATCGGGGGCTGTTCATGATCGCGACCTTCTTCTCCAGATCGCTATCACTCTCGTCCGCGGCCGTTGGCTCCTGCGGTGCGGGAGCTTGAGCTGGTGTGGTCGGCCCGCCGTTCTTGACCGGTGGCTGGGCCTCAGAAAGCCGGCCGAGGCCGATCGCGACCAGCAGGCCAGTCAGCAGCGTGGCGAAGAGGAGTCGGATGGCGTGAAGGTGAATGGTCATCGGGCCGGGCTCCCCTTCGGAGGCGTTTGCGGAGAAGTCTGCAGTGACGCTGGCTTCGGCTTACGGATCATCGTCATCGTGACATGCGGCGCGTGTTCGCCACCGACATGCGTGGGCACCGACCGCCACGTGCAGCGGTTCGCGCCGTCGTAGGCATATATATTGAGAGAGGTTGTCTGCGTGCCGTCGGGCAGCACGGCCATCGTCCGCGCGATCCAGGTGCCGTCATCGCGGGTCCACGTCGCTTCGCCATGGCTGCCGTCGGAGCCGAACGACCACGAGACGATCTGCCGCGAGAGCGGATCCCAGCCGATCCGCTGCGTGATATGCATGGCCGGCAGGCCGTCGCCGGCATCGTCGGCCGATGGAATCGCTGCCGCGTCGCCCGTGATCTTCATGTCGCGGATGAGGAAGGTGCGGGTGGCGTTCCAGCGGACCGAGACCTCGATCGGTGGCCTGCCACTGGGCGTCAGCGGGAGACCACCGGCTGCCGGCTCACGGTCAGGATGATCCTCCACTACCGTCCAATCGCCGACCATCCACTCAAGATCGGCGAGCTGCGTGGAGCTTTGCGGAGCGGAGATCCGCGACTCGCGAAGACCTGCGAGCTTCCATGCGCCGTCGTGCCTGACCCAGGTGGCGGAAAACCAGCCCTTGAGCGGCGTGGTGGCGCCCGGGGGCGTCACCGTGACGGTGCCGTCTTCAAGAGCGGCATCGGGAGTGAGCAATCGCAGGGTGGTCTCCTCGATGCGCACGGCCGGTCGGGGGGAGTCGGCGCCGGCGGGCGTGATTCCGCCCACCGCCTCGCGGCCGTTGAGCACCCGTCCCTCGTCGTCGACAATATCGCCATCGGGCGTCCAGAGGGCGGCGAGCGCCGTGCCGTCACCCCGATCGAGCGCCTCCTGATAGCTGCGGGCGGCGGCCTGTATCGCGGCCACGGTGGCTGCGTCTTGCGTCCGCGGCGCGGCGGCAGCAGCCGGCGAGACCGCCTGCTGGGCGAAAGCCGTGCCATAGGGGACAACAAACATGATGGCGGAGCCCACCAGCCACCAGCGGGGTCTCATGGAGGCAGAGCAGCGAAATCCGGCCGGTGTGCACGTCATATTCATGCTCGCATTCTACCACCCCCCTCGTCGCCGGGCGAAAAGGAATCTCGCCCGCCGAACCGCCCGTTTGGTAGGGTGACGTGCATGGCTGAACACGTTGCAACTCTTGCCGACCTCGTCCGCCGCCCGAGCGTAAACCCCATGGGGCGGGGTGTGTCGGGGCCCGACTATCTAGAGGGCCGAGTCACCGACTACCTCGTGCAGCGGTTCATGGCCGCCGGTCTGCCCTGGGTCCGTCAATCCGTCTCGCCCGGCCGCGACAATGTTCTGGCCCGGCTCGAGGCCACGGTCCCCAGCGCCCCTACGGTGCTCTGGGACCCCCATCAATACACCCTGCCGGTCGACGGCATGACGATCGAGCCCTTCATGCCGTTCGTTCGCGAAGGACGGCTCTATGGCCGGGGGTCCTGCGACGTGAAGGGGGGCATGGCGGCGATGCTCGTGGCCCTCGACCGGCTGCGGACGAGTGACCAGCCCCGGCGGGCCAATGTCGTGTTCACGGCCACTGTCAACGAGGAGTTTGGCTTCTCCGGTGCCAAGGCCATCACGCGGCTCTGGACCACGCCCGCCGCAGAACTCGCGCCGCCCGACCGGGCGGCCCGCGACCTGCTCGGTGGCCAGCCCGCGGCGGCTGTGGTCGCTGAGCCGACAGAGCTTGATATCGTCACGCAGCACAAGGGTGCCGTGCGGTGGCGGATGCGGGTGCACGGCCTGGCCTGCCACAGTGCCTTCCCCGAGCACGGCGACAACGCGATCTATCCAGCTGGTCGCGCCATCGGTGCGATCGAGTCGCTGGCCAAGGAACTATTGACCCGGCATCCCGATCACCCGTGTGGCCCGCCGACGCTGAACCTGGGCACGATCCATGGCGGCATGGGGGTGAACCTCGTGCCCGATCTGGTGGTGTTTGAACTCGACCGTCGTGTCGTGCCCGGCGAGTCGCCGCAGTCGGCGCGTGACGAAGTGATCGCACGGATCGCGGCGGCCTGCGGGAAGGCCCGGATCGAACACGACGAGCCCTTTCTCGAAAGCGCCGGCCTGCCAGCGATGGCGGACCGAACCTGGTTCGACCGGCTCACGGCGGCGGCCGACCGGCGTGGCGTGGCGTCGCGGCAGATCGCTGCACGCTACGGCACTAATGCCAGCGTGTTTGCGGCCGCTGGCGTGCCGAGCCTGGTGTTCGGCCCTGGATCGATCGCCCAGGCCCAC
>CANETO010000269.1 GCA_947440895.1 Planctomycetaceae bacterium
CCGCCTGGACCACTGGACGGGCACCGACAATCGCCTCGACCTCTGGTATTGGGATACGACGACGACACCGCCGATCAATCGCAAGCTCGCCTCGCCTCAAACGCCAGCCCTCAACCTGCCAGTGGCCGCTCCCAGTCGTTTCCACGTGGGGATGCATGGGCGCGACATCGAGTTCCGCCGTAACGACGAGGTCCTGCTGAAGTTCACCGATACCAACGACGACACGCGGGCGGCCGCGTCGGGCCATATCGTTTTTTCCAGCCATCCGGCGACCTGGATACCGGAGGATGTGTCGCCACTGGCCTTTGACGACTTCCGTCTCGAGACCAGCGATCAGAGGGAAACCAGCCGTGTCTTGTTTGAGAAACGGTACGACATTCCCGAGGGTCTGCGGGCGGCCAGCGTGCCAACCTTCCATCAGCTGCAGATTGCCGAAGTAGTCGACACGGGGCTCGATGACCTGCGAACGGACGCGGCCGACGGTCGTATCTATCGTGTCACGGCCCGCGTGGAGTTCCCGGTGTTGGAGGGCCAAAAGGCGCGGGCCACCGCCGCCCTCACGCCGTACATGCGGCTGGAGCGAGCCAATGGTGGCGTCATTCTCAGGCAGCGGATCTTTAGCGGCATCCTGGGCAACATGCGGCCCGGTCTTCCTGGCGGCGGGGCGGCACAGTTGCTGCGGCTGATGACCTCCTACGCCACGCCCCCGCACTACGGCGTCGCACTCCAGACCCAGCAGGCGGCCGATGCCACCGGGCCGCAGTCCTCCAGTCGCTACCTGACAGCATTGCCCGACGACTTCAACGTCGTGGTCGGCTGGGAACACTTCATGGACAACGATCACCTGGAGGCGAGCGGACCGGTGGAAGCGATCTACCGCCGCAGCGGCGAGCTGCTCTACGCCGGATCGCCGCTGCGGGTCGGCGACCGCACGATCCTGCTCGAGAGCCCCCCGCCCACCGGCCTGATCGCACGCGTCTCCGACAAAAACGGGAGCTTCAAGGGCTTCGTCTCGCGATTGAAGGACAACCATTCCTTCCTGGAGGGTGACCCGGTGCGGTTCAGGGTGTCGGTGGCTGCCGGTCCAAAGACATCGATGCCGGAGGCATTCGCGTGGCGGCTGCTCGACGCCTATCGACGGCCGGTCGCGGAGGGGAAAGGCACGGGCACGTTCGCGACCGCCACCGGCGATCTGGCCACCAAGCTCCGTGGCATCGGCCGCGACCTCGTCTCGGCCGATCTGTCGCTGGGCGTTCGGCAGCCCGGTGTCTATTGGCTCGACATCGATGCCGATGGAGTGCAACTGAAGCGGGCCCTCAGCGTCGTGCCAGGCGACAAGCGTGTCGGCAACACCGCGGCCCGTGCCTCCGGCCTGCCCTGGATCGCCGGACAATTCTATCCGGCCATGAGCACGACCAAGGATGCCGGGCACTACGTCTCGGAGTCTGGTGCCCGCAACTCCGACTGGCAGGAAATGCTGGCCGCGTTCAACATGAAAATCACCGGTGTTCCACCGGGCGTCAAAGTCCCCGATGCGAAGCTTGCTTTTTCTCCCGGGTATCGGATCTGGAGGTCGGACTCCTTCTCCGAACAGGCCGTTGCCGCCTTTCTGGCCTCGGAGGAATACAAGCCGCAGCCAGACGACATGCCGCTGAAAGATCCAAAGGCGTCCGCCTCCGATCGGCAGCAGCTCATCCGGCGATTGCATTTCAAGGAATGGATCGACCACTGGTGCCGGGTGCGCACGGCCAACGAGGCCGCGCAGCGCACGCTCTGGAACGAGCATACGGCCAACTCCGAATACTGCGCCTATGGCCCGCCGCTGATCAACACATTCACCTACGGCAATCTCTACGGCGGCCGCTACTACGGCTGGGATGCGCGGCTAATGGCAGAAAGCCTGCGGCTGATCGACGTCTTCAAGATGGAGACCTACCCGCACGACTTCGGCCGCCCGTTGGCGAGCTACACGCCCTCCATCGCCCAGACCAAGCTGGCCTTTCCGAAGGCGGGCTGTGGCTGGGAAATGTACGGTGCCCAGGGGTATGTCATCGACAACCGTACGGCCGAGGGCCGCGCGCCGAACGGGCTGGGCTACCCCAGCCGCGAGTTCCTGGCGCATCAGGTGGCAGAACAGACGCTGGGGCCGTGGTACTTCGCCGACAACGAACTCCACCCCGCCGGCCACACCCACATCGCCCCACAGACAGGCCAGTGGACCCAGGAGATGCTCTTCGGCATGATCGATGGCCTGCGGGCGTCGGTGGACGTGGAGAGCCTCGTCCCGGTGAGGTCCCCTGCGTTCGTCAGTTCGTGGGCGGCGGCAGACCTCGATCCCTCGTGGCAGCGCGGGGCGGTGAACAACGCAGCGGCGGAGGCGCCGGCCTATGCCTATCTCCAGTCACGGCTGGCTGGCCTGGCGGGAGGCTTCTTTCTCGACATTGCCGACGTCGATACGCTCGACCGCAGCCGCACCGATGTGCTGGTGCTACCTCCGCTCCGCGGAACGACGAAGGAACAGATCGCGGCAATCCGTCGCCTTCACGAGGAGGGGGTGTCACTCGCCTGCTTTGACGACGCTACGGGCCTCGAGGATCTCTTCGGGATCCGCCGCCTCGATGAAGGGATCCCGTTTCGCTCCGTGGAACGGGCCGCCAAGGACACGCTGCTGACGGGCCTGGAAACGGCCGTGCTAACAGAACGGGTCTGGCACACCGGCACCGCACAGTACGAACTGGCCGACGCCGTGGAGGTGCTGTCGGCCGTCGATGGAAACCGCCGGAGAGTGGCGCCGATGCTGACACTCAAGCGCACACCCAACGGCCCCTCGGCCCTGTTTTTCGCCGCGGGCGCCACCGATGTGGGGCGGCGCACCCATCGGGCAGATGACCTGAACCTCGAGGGCGAAGTCCTCAGCCAGTTGGTGCAGCACAGCCTCCGCCGCGGCCTGCTGGCCATCGCCCGCCCGGTCGCGTGGGTCAGCCCGCCCGGCACGGTGCTGGCGTTTCACAAGCCCGACGGCAGTCTTGCCGTGATCGTGATGGAAAGCTCGTGGCCGTTTGGCAACGGACAGCCGCAGGAGGTGGACCTGCTCCTGCGCGGGCCGGGGGCGGAAGAGGCGCGCATCGAGTGCGATCATCCCTTGCGTGAGGGGCCGCGGCGTGCCGGGGAACGCCGCGTGACCATGACACTCGAGCCGGATGAGGTGGTCCGCCTCACGGTGGTCGGCATGAAGGACGGTCGGCCGGCTACTGGTCAGTAGCGGTAGCCCACGCCCAGGTTCGTGAAGAAGTTGGGGGTCGTCTCGTTCAGCCCCCAGCCGTATCGCAGCCCCAGTTCGAGATCCTTTGTCACGAGCACGTGGCCGCCGAAGCTCACGTATTGAACATTCAGCGGCCGTTCCTTCCCTGAGGAAAAGATACTGAAGTATTCCGTGTGCACGCTCCACCGTTCACCGACCGGAATTTTGAGCACGCTCGAAGGTGCCCACTGATTGAAGGCATCGGCCTCGACGAACCCCGTGCCATACCGAATCGCCGAATTCCACTCCCAGCCGTTGGCGAACCGCCAGCCGAAGGCTTCACCCGCCACGACCGTGGACTGCGTCGTCGGGCCATAGGTGGGCGTGTAGCCCTGCACGACGAGCGCCGATTGCGGAATCCAGCCGGCCTGCTCTGAAGTCTCCACTTTCGTGCCATAGAGCACGCGGCTCTCATACTCCGCAATAACATCCTCGCCGCCGACCTCAGTTCCCGACACCGTGCCCGGGCCGCCTGCTTCGTAGTTGAAGCCCAGCCGCAGTTCCACCTTGTCGCCGAGCCCCCGTCGCACGAGAAGCTCCGGGACACTGTGGGCCTCGGGGCCCAGCCGATTGTCGATGAATGAATACGACGCTTCGAGGATCGTCCGCTGCGCTCCGGCCGTGGTCGGCGCAAACGTGAACGAGTCGC
>CANETO010000270.1 GCA_947440895.1 Planctomycetaceae bacterium
GGCATTCGGCCCTTGAGACACCGCTCGGCGGCTGCATGGTCGACTCCGTGATCGATGTATCGCGCCTCGCCGGCGCGACACACGCTCGGCGGCGAGGTGGCGAAACACCGTGAAATACTGAGTGCCCCGTTTGGCACGGCATGTGCATATCAAATGGGCGGTAGGCTGGTTCTATGACCGGTCGCAGAAACAGACCAGGTGCTGGCCTGCAGTGTCCGCCGATTCCCAGGAGACAAGCCATGAAAAAGATTGAAGCGATCATCCGGCATTTCAAGCTCGAGGAAGTCAAGGACGCGCTCAACGCCCAGGGCGTGAAGGGCATGACCGTCACCGAGGTTCGCGGCTTCGGCCGTCAGAAGGGCCATACCGAGACCTACCGCGGCGCCGAGTATTCGGTCGACTTCCTGCCGAAGGTAAAGATCGAGGTGGTGGTCGGTGACGAGGAGGCGGCGGCGGTGATCAGCAAGATCATGACGACGGCGCGGACCGGCCAGGTGGGCGACGGCAAGATCTTCGTGACCGACCTCGCCGAAGTGGTGCGGATTCGCACGGGTGAGACCGCGTCGGCCGCGATCTAGTCGTCCTCGGGCTTCCGCTACGGGAGCCCATAGCCGACTGGTCAGCGGCTCGTGTGCCGCAGACGTCACAGTCTTCTACGTGTTCCTCCGACCGGCTCCTCATCATCTGGAGCCGGTCGGGGGCGATCGTATGTTGCACACTCACGGCGTGTCGAGTCGCTTGATCCAGACATTGCGAAACCGGGCGGGGCTTCCGTGATCCTGGAGAACCAGCGGTCCCTCGCCGGTCGCGAGCAGGTGTTTTTCAACACCCTTGAGATAGTCGGTCACGCCGTGCTTGTAAGGCGTGTAGGGCGACCGCGGTTCGGTGAATCGAAGTTCGTTCTGCACAAGCCGTCCGTTGAGCCAGGCGGTCACGTTGCCTGGCGTTACAATCGTGCCTGAGGCATCACGTCGCGGCGCGATGAAGCGGATGTCGTAGACCTGCCACTGACCCGTGGGCAGACTGGCATTCACGATCGGCTTTCCGAAGCGGTACAGGCTGCCTTCGTCCTGGTCTGTCGGCGGCTGCACGCCAAACGAGTCGTAGATCTGCATCTCATACTGGCCGTGCAGATAGAGGCCGCTGTTGCCCTTTGCTTCGGGCGCCGTCATGAACTCGGCGTGGATGTCGGCGTCGCGGAACACGGCTGTGGACACGATGTGGTTGGCGTGTGACGTGGTCGAGTGCACCACGAGCGTGCCGTCGTCGGCCTTCCAGTCGATCGCCCCGCCGTTCATGCCCACGAACGTCATGAGCGTTGCGGCATCGTCCACCCGCTCCGGAACAAGCACAACCGCACCGGCTGGCGGGGTCACCGGCAACGGCGACTGGACCGGGTGAAAGGCGGGATACCCATCGGCCTGCGGAGGCGTCTGCTTGCGGAGCATGCGGTCGGCGACGTCGGCGAACCGCTGCCAGTCGTAGGCGAGCATGTCGTGGCGACCAGTCCTCACGTAGTAGGTGATCGATTCGCCCACGGGCGTATCGAGCGGGGGGTATTCCGTCGTGCCCAGGCCGGTGAGCCCGAAGAGCTTCCACGCCGGCTCGGCAGCCACGGCCGAGAGGAATTCTCCGCGTGGGTCGGCCCAGCGATCCCGCACGGCGCTGGCCACGACGAGCGGCCGGGGTGCCGCCATCGCCAACAGCGTGTGCTGGTCGCAGGGCAGGTCACGTTCCCGATCGGCATACGTCGTGAAGGCGGGGCAGAACCAATGCGGAAACCGCGACGTGATCGTGCCCACCGTCTCGCCGAAATTCCGCCGCGAGAGGGCCGCGCCGCCGCAGCCTGAGTTGTTCGAGACGACCATCGCGAAACGCTCGTCACAGGCGCCGGCCCAGAGAGCCGTCTTTCCGAGTCGCGAATGGCCGACGACGATCACCTGCTCAGGATCAACCTCCGGCAGCGTGACGAGCCAGTCGAGAATGCGGGAGAGCTGCCACGCCCAGGTGGCAATGCCGCCCGGTTCATCAGGGGGCAGGGTGCCATCGACGGGGCGTCCGAGCGACGGGAGCACGCTTGCAGGGCGGCCATCGGCCCGGTCTGGGAAGACGTCGCCACAGTAGGCCGTTGCCATGCCAAACCCACGGACCAGCATCGCTTCGACGGGCCAGCGCTGGCTGCTCGTCCCGCGAGAAGCCTCGGTGGCGTGAGGGTCGACGATGGCGGTTGCCTTGTCGTCCGGCATCCAAGCAGTCGAGAGCCTGATATTCGGATCGGGATGTTCGGCGTGATTTCCGCGAAAGTTGAGCTGAAGGAACACCGGCACGCGTCCCTCGGTCTTTGGCAGATACAGCAGCACGTCGGTGGTCGGGGCGTCGGCCGCCTCACCGAGCCTGAGGGTGGCCTGGATCCGTACGGCGGGGACGTCGCCAGCGAGCAGGCAGTCGGCGCGATCGACCGTTCCCGTTACCGACACCGGCACCGCCGGCAGCCGTCTGCCATAGACGCACGTCTCGAGCAGTTCCAACTGGTGTGGCCGGGCGATTTTTCTCCACGCCTCGGGCGAGGAGACGGGCACGCCATCCGGCCCCGCAAGGACATCGGGCAGCGTGTACTGTCCGACGGCCGCCTCGTCGTAGTTCGGTTCGGCGGCCAGGAAAGTGCCTGCAAGAGGCAGCACGACCGACGCCGCCATGCCAACGATTCCTGCGAGGGCTGTTGATCGGAACAACAGAAGCATGGCGGAGTGATGGGGAGGTGAGGGGAGGTGAGCGGAAGGAAAACCCTGTGGATGATCAGCCTACTCGTTCGAGCTTGGTGACCCGACCGGTGGCCACCCACTCGGCCACGAAGATGTCTCCCGTGGGTGTGAAGCAGGCGTCGTGCGGGTGCACGAACTCCCCATCGCGCCACTGGGCGGGCTGGCCGCGGAGGTCCTTGACCTCGTCGAGCCGCTCGACCGCCCGCCCGAGCCTTGCCACGACGTTGTTCGTGTCATCGAGCAGCGTCACGCAGGCCTTCAGTTCCGGCACCACCATCAGGTTCTTCCAGGTGTCGATGTTGGCAGGCAGTCCGAAGCCCGGGATCGTGCCCCTGTAGGTGCCGTCCAGGCCGAAGATCTGCAGCGTGTCGTGGGCACGGTCGCAGACGACGATCGAGGGCTCGCGGGCCGTGCCATCGGCGGCCGGTCGGCGGTCGATCCAGAGGCCGTGAGGGGTGTTGAACGTGCCCTTGCCGTCGCCCGCACCGCCGAAGGAACTCACCCACGTGGCATCCTTGTCGTAGCGGTGGATGCGGAAGGAACCGTAGCCGTCTGCGAGCAGGAAGCCGCCGTCATCCAGAAAGGCGAAGTTCGTGGGGAGGAACCCGTCTCGCTTCCAGGTTGGCGTGGTCGAGATGTTCTCGCCGGCCGCGTAGGCCCTCGACTCCATCGGTGCCTTGCGATACCAGACGATCTCCCCATTGAGCGTCATTTTCGCGAAGGCCTTCACCTGCTGATAGCCGCAGACATAGAGAAACTCCTCGTTCCCCTCCTGGCGGACCTCGATGCCGTGGCCACCCCCTTGGAACTCGCTGCCGAAGGCGCGGATGAACGTCCCCGCGGGGTCGAACACGAAGATGGCCGGATGGTCCTTTTGCTCTTTTCGTCCCTCGTGGATCACGTAGAGATTGCCTGCGGCATCGACGGCCACGTTGTGGGTGGTCTGCCAGGTGAACCGGTCCGGCAGTTGCGGGAACTGGTGACGAACGCGGAAGGAGTGCTCCCCTTCGCCGAGGATCGTCTCGCTGCCAACGCGGCGGATCTTCGCCACCGCCGGCGTCGCGGCGGCCGCGGCTGCAAGGGCGGTCATGCCGGCGAAGGTGCGGCGGGTGATCTGGCCTGAAACGCGA
>CANETO010000271.1 GCA_947440895.1 Planctomycetaceae bacterium
ACGAGTCGGGGCAGACGCATATCTTTCGCGCCACCCCGGAACGTTTCGAGTCGCTTGGCGTCAACCAGCTCGGCGACGAGGCGTGGACAACTCCCACAATCTGTGGCGACCGCCTCTACTTCCGGATCGCCACTGGCTCGGGCGAGTCGCGGAAAGAAAAGCTCGTCTGCGTGGGGAAGCCCTGATCAGGGATTGTTGCTGCGAAGCGCCGCGTGGAGGATCTCGACGGGGTGGAGGGCCACGCGGCCCGTACCGTCCTTGATCTGGTGGCGGCAGCTCGTGCCTGGGGCCGCGATGACGACATCTTCCCCGGCTGCGCGAACGGCGGGAAAGAGGACCAGTTCACCGATCTGCATCGACAGGGCGAAGTGCTCACGCTCGTAGCCGAACGAGCCGGCCATGCCGCAGCAGCCGCTGGGGATCGTCTCGACCGAATAGTTTCGCGGCAGTGACAGCGCCTGCACCGTGGTGGCGAGTGACGAAAGTGCCTTCTGGTGGCAGTGGCCGTGGAGCTTGATCTGTCGCGTCTGGTTGGTGAACGCGTCGGCGGTGATCCGGCCCCGGGCCGTCTCACGTGCCAGGAACTCGTCGATCAGCAGCGTCCGTCCGGCCAGTCGCCTGGCGGCTGCGGCGAGCGACTCCGGTACCAGGTCAGGATACTCGTCGCGGAAGCCGAGAATCGCCGAAGGCTCGATGCCGACCAGCGGCGCGTCGTCACTGACCACCGGATCGAGCATCTCCACGTTGCGGCTGGCCAGCGTGCGTGCCTCCCGCAGAAGCCCCTTCGAGATATGGGCCCGGCCGCTGTCGACGTGGCGGGGAACCACCACTTCGTAGCCGAGGGACTCGAGCAACTCCACGGTCTTGATGCCCAGCGGCACGTCGAGGGTATCGGTGAACTCATCCACAAACAGATGCACGCGGCCGTTCGGAGTCGGCCGTGGCAGGGCGGTCCGTTGGCGATGCCGCAGCCACGTCGAGAGCGTCAAGCCATGCAACTGCGGCAGCGAACGGCCGGTGGCAAAGCCCATGAGCCGCTTGAGCAGCGTGGACACTCCCGGCGCGGACACGGCGACGTTGTAGGCCCAGGGCATGAGGCTCGCCCACCGCATGGCGGCGGCCGATCCCGCGATCAGCCGGCTCCGCAGCGGCACCCCACTGGCGTCGTGCCGATGCTGCTCCCACTCGGCCTTGAGGCGGGCCATGTCGACGTTCGATGGGCACTCACTCTTGCAGGCCTTGCAGGAGAGGCAGAGATCCATGACGTCGGCGATCTGGGGCTGTGTCCATGGATTGGCAGCCTCGCGGGTCGAGGAGAGCGCCTGCCGCAGCACGTTGGCCCGTGCCCGTGTCGTGTGTTGCTCATCCCGGGTTGCCATGTAGCTGGGGCACATCGTGCCCCCCATAGTCGCCGACTTGCGGCACTGGCCCACGCCCGTGCACTTCTCCGCCGCGCGGAGCACGCCGCCGGTGTCGGCAAAGCGAAACACCGTGTCGTGATGCGGCTCGGGCTCACCGGGCAGGATTCGTAAACTCGTATCCATCGGCGGCGTGTCGATGATCTTGCCGGGATTGAAAATTCCCTCCGGGTCGAACAGCCGCTTCACCTGCACGAGCAACTGAAAACATGCGTCGCCCACCATCGTGCGGATGAATTCGCCGCGGAGCCGGCCGTCACCGTGCTCGCCGCTCAGGCTGCCCCGGTATTTCTTCACGAGCGCCGCCACGTCGGTGGCCACGCCGCGAAACATCGCCAGTCCCGCAGGCGTGCGGAGGTCGAAGAGCGGACGGAGATGCAGTTCGCCTGCGCCTGCGTGGGCGTAGTGGATGCAGTCGATGCCGTATTTCTCGGCCAGCAGCCGGTCGAATTCGGCGATGTAGGCAGGCAGATCCTCGACCGCCACGGCGGTGTCTTCGACGATCTCGCGAGGCTTGGCGTCGCCCGGCACGTTGTTCACGAGCCCCTGCCCGGCCCGGCGCAGCTCCCACACCCTGTCGCCGTCGGTGCCGTAGAGCACGGGGTAGGCATAGCCGAGGCCCGCACCGCGAAGTTCGTCCTCGATCCCACGGAGCTTTGCCGCCACGATACCGCGGTCGGCGTGCTTCATCTCCACCACCAGCACGGCGCCAGGATCGCCAACGACAAACGACCGGTTGCGGGACTGCTCGACGTTGTCCTTCGTGCAGTCGAGGATTTTTTTATCGATCAGTTCGCACCCGGTGAGCAGGCAGGCATCTGGAGTCGCGGCATCTGTCCCCGGCCTGCGGCGGTGCCGCATCGCCACGAGCGTGGCCTGGAGCGCCTCATCGACCGTCGCACAGTGCACGACGAGGAGCGCCCCCGGCGGCGGCAGCGGGATCAGATTCAGCTCATACTCCACCCCGAAGAAGAGCGTGCCTTCAGAGCCCGCGAGGAGCCTGCAGAAGTTGAACGGCCTCGAATTACCGCTCTCGAAGACATCGTCGAAGCAGTCCGTATCCATGAGCGCGTCGAGGGCATAGCCCGTGTTGCGGCGGGTGACCTCGGGCCGCGGGTATGAATCGCGGATCAACTGGCGATTGGCGGGGTTTCCTAGCAGATCGCGGATCTCACGATAGATGCGTGTCTCGAGGGAGTCGGGCCCGGCGCACTTCGCTGCAAAGTCTTCGGCAGAGAGCGGGCCAAACGTCGCCTCGGAGCCATCGGCAAGAAAGCCCCTCGCCCGAATAAGGTGATCGCGGGTCGAGCCGTAGGCGATCGAGTTCGAGCCGCAGGAGTTGTTCCCAACCATGCCGCCGATCATCGCCCAGGATGCGGTCGAGGTTTCGGGGCCGAAGAAGAGGCCGAGTGGCGCGAGGTGCTGATTGAGACCGTTGCGAACCACGCCGGGCTGGACACGGACGGTGCGACGTACGACATCGACCTCTAGAATCCGATTCAGATGACGACCCGCATCGACGACGATTCCACTCCCGACCACCTGCCCAGCCAGCGACGTGCCCGCGGCACGGGGAATCAGGCCGATACGGTGCTCCGCCGCATACTGCACGAGCGTGCGGACATCAGCCTCCGTTTTGGGAATTGCCACGGCCAGCGGCCGTTCCTGATACTCCGACGCATCGGTCGAGTAGATCGTCCGCGTGAGGTCATCGACGTGGAAGTCGCCCTCGAGGCGGGCGGCGAGTGCCGCGAACTGCCGTGTTGAAGTGGACTGATTCATACGTTCCCATGCATCTGACCGGCTGCGTGCGCCGCCGCACTGCGGCCATCATGATAGGGTTTCAGGCCGGTCGCCACCGTTTCCTGCCGCCTGCTTTTCCAGTCGCTCTCTCGATGCACGAACAACTGCCGCTCTTCGCCGACGCCGACGCGATCGATCCTGCCAGAGTGGAGCCGTCCGTGGCCCTGCTGGGCACGACGCTTCCCCCGCGGATCCATCTGGGCACGTCGAGCTGGTCATTCCCCGGCTGGACGGGTCTTGTCTACGCCGCCCGAACCGGGAAGCCGGCGAATGAACAAACGCTCGCACGGCACGGTCTGGCCGCGTATGCGGCGCATCCGCTGTTTCGCACGGTGAGCCTCGACCGCACGTTCTACGCGCCGCTCTCACGCGACGAGTTCGGCCGCTACGCCTCACAGGTGTCCGATCGCTTCCGGTTCGTCGTGAAGGCGCCGGCCGCAATCACCGATCCGGTGATCCGCAAACCTGGTTCCGGTGAGGCGGCCCGCGATAATCCGCTCTTTCTCGATGCAGCGGCAGCAGCCTCGACGTTCATCCGCCCCGCGGTAGACGGGCTCGGCTCCAAGGCCGGGCCACTCGTCTTCCAGTTTCCGCCGCTCGGCCGCCAGCTCTTATCGGACGTGCCGAAACTCGCGGCGAGGATCGCGGCCTTCATGACCGTCCTG
>CANETO010000272.1 GCA_947440895.1 Planctomycetaceae bacterium
ACTGGATGGGTGACGACATCCACGTCGAACTGGCCACATCCCGTGATATGCCGCTGCCGCTGAGCAATCGCGAGCGGTCGTGGTTCTCTGTCCGTGAGGCGGTGCTGGTCGAGAAACAGCAGCCCCCGACACCTTCCATCGATAACGAGAAACAGGCCGCGATCCTCGACGAGGCTCTGGCTACGAGGCCGCAGACGGCCGCCGATCTGCGGGCCTGCTATCTGCGGGCCATTGAGCGGTCCATTCGGGCTTGGATGGAAGGCACGGCGAGCGATGCGCAGGCACTTCTGCTCGATGCCTGCCTCGGGGAAGAATTGCTCGAGAACACGGTTGAAAAACTCGCCGACGCCCTGCCCTTGATCGAGACATACCGGCGACTGGAGGCTGAAATTGTTCCCTCGGAGCGGGTGCCGGCCATGGAGGAGACGATCGGCCGCGACCAGCCGCTGCTGGCCCGGGGCGATCACAAGAATCCAGGCGATTCGGTGCCACGAGGGTTTCTGTCGGTGATCGACGCCACGCCGTATGCGTCATCCGACAGCGGTCGATTGCAGTTGGCCAGCGACCTGCTGAGGCCCGACAATCCGATCACCCGCCGGGTGATCGCCAACCGTATCTGGAACCACGTGTTTGGCCGCGGATTGGCCGCCACGCCCGACAATCTCGGCCACCTCGGGCCGACACCCACACACCCGGCCCTGCTCGATGAGCTATCGCGGTACGTGGAAACGAATGGCTGGTCGCTCAAGACCCTCATCCGTCACGTCGTCACATCTCGTGCCTGGCGGCTTGATTCACAGGCAAGCCCGCAGGCCGCCGTGGCCGATCCGGAAAACCGTCTCCTGTCGCACGCCTTCGTCCGCCGGCTGGAGGCAGAGTCGGTTCGCGATAGCCTGTTGGCCGCGTCGGGCAGTCTCGACAGGCAGATATTTGGCCCGATGCAGCCCGGTGACAGTGAGCGGCGCAGCGTCTACGTCCGCATGGCCCGCAATGCGATCGATCCGCTGCTGCGAGTCTTCGACTTCCCGGAGCCGGCCAGTGCAGTGGGCTGCCGGGACGTGACCAACGTGCCCGCACAGGCACTCTATCTGCTCAACGACAAGCGGATCACCGACCTGGCCCGGAAGTGGGCCGAGCAAATCCTCGCCGATAGTTCGCTCGCCACCGATGACGACCGTCTGCAGAGGATGTTCGTCTCGGCGATTGGTCGGTCAGCCTCGCCAAACGAACTGAGTCGCACGCGGCAGTTGCTCATGAGCACCCAGCAGGAGACCGCCGACAGCGCATCCCGTCTGGCGTCGATCCGTGCCGAGCAGGCGGCGCAGACGTCAACCGTGGCGGAGGTGCTCGATGCGGCCAGGGCACGTCTGTCGGCGGCGATGACCGAGGAGCAGGTGTTCGAGAGCCTTGAGCCGTCCGAACGCCAGCGGGTGGTCGAGGCACGCAAGCACTTTGAAGACCTGCAGGCCCTCGCGGCATCCTTGGTCGAACAGACGGGGGAGAAGGCGATTTCCGACCCCAGGCTTGCGGGCTGGACGGAGGTCGGCCGGGCGATCTTTTTGTTGAAAGAATTTATCTACCTGCGGTAGCAGGTGGACGGGAAGCAGGCCGCTCCATCGGTCTGAAAGCGGGAGGAAGCGATGCCACGTTCACAACACGCCCATCAGTGCGGCACCGAAGGCCGCACCCCCGGCCAATGGTCGCGCCGGCGATTGCTCGAATCCTGTTCGACTGGCTTTGGCAGCGTGGCATTGTCTGCCTTGCTCGGGCGGTCTGCCCTGGCCACGGCAAGCGGCGAAGCCGCGCAGCTGCCGGCTGGTGCCGCGCTGCGGCACACACATCACCCGGCCAGAGCGAAGAACGTGATTTTCTGCTTTATGTCGGGGGGCGTCTCGCAGATCGACTCCTTCGACCCGAAGCCACGGCTGGCGATCGACGATGGCAAGCCGATGCCGATGAAGGTGGAGCGAACGCAGTTCAACGACAACGGCAACATCATGGCCAGCCCGTTCGAGTTCAAGCAGTGGGGGCAGAGTGGCATCCCCGTGAGCACCATGTTTCCGCACATCGCCGGCGTGGTCGACGAACTGGCGGTGGTGCGGTCGATGACCACGACGGTCAACGAGCACGCCCAGGGCAACTACGTGATGCACACCGGCTTCCCATTCCTCGGATTCCCGAGCGCGGGTGCCTGGGCCTCCTACGGGTTGGGGAGCGAGAACGCCGACATGCCCGGCTACGTGGTGCTGCAGAGCGGCAAGGCCGAAACGCCGCACGGAGGCGTGGGCCTGTTCAGCAACGCGTTTCTGCCAGGCCAGCATCAGGCGTCGATCATCAAGGCGGATGCTTCCGAGCCGATCAACAATATCCGACCGCTTGGGTCGATGGCAGCGCAGCGTCGCCGGCTCGATTTCGTGGCGGGATTCGATCGCGACTTTCTTGCCGAGGCCGACCGCGATCCCACCATCGAGGCTGCCATTCATAATGCCGAAACGGCGTTTCGCATGCAGAGCGAAGTACCAGAGCTTTGTGATATCTCCGGCGAGACGGAAGCGACGAAGGAGCGATACGGGCTCAATGTCACATCCCATCGCACCGCCGATTACGGTCGCCAGTGTCTGCTGGCCCGCCGGCTGGTGGAGCGGGGCGTACGGTTCGTTGAACTGAGCTGTCTGCGTTCGGAGAACGGCTACGGGTCAGCCAACAACCCCTGGGATCAGCACAAGGGTGTCAAGGTAGGTCACACCCAGATGGCGGCACAGGTCGACCAGCCGATCGCGGCGCTGATTGCCGACCTCCGGGACCGGGGCCTGCTCGATTCCACGCTGGTGGTGTGGGCCGGGGAATTCGGCCGCACGCCGTTCTGCCAGGGCGCCGACGGCCGCGATCACAACCCACAAGGGTTCAGCATCTGGATGGCTGGTGGGGGGACGAAGGGGGGCACGATCCATGGTGCCACCGATGAGTTTGGCTACCATGCCGTTGAGAATGTCTGCACGGTCTATGACATGTGGGCGACGGTGCTCTCCCTACTGGGTATCGACCACGAGGAATTGACCTATCGGCACGGCGGACGGGACTACCGCCTCACTGACGTGCACGGACACCCGATCCGCCAGATCATCGCGTAGAGACGGCTCGAGTACCCTGCGGAGCGTTATGAACTACCACGTGCTCCTTATGATTCTGGTGGCGTGCATCGGCTTGCTCGCCGACGTGCCGGCGAGTGCCGCCGGGGCTGAATCGTCCAAGCCGAATATCGTGGTCATCCTCGCGGACGATTTCGGCTGGGGGAGTTCCGGCTGTTACGGTGCCCAGGGCCTGCCGACTCCGAACCTCGATCGTCTTGCCCATGAGGGCCGCCGATTCACCAATGCCTACGCCCCGGGGTCGGTCTGTTCGCCGTCCCGTTACGGGCTGATGACCGGCCGCTATTACTGGCGGACGAAGATCAAGGATGGAGAGGTGCTGCCCGTCGACGCCCCTCTCCATATCGAACCGGACCGACTGACGCTCGCATCACTCTGCAAGAGTCGGGGATACCAGACGGCGGCGTTCGGCAAATGGCATCTCGGCTTCCAGACGGAGAACCCGACCACCGACTGGAACCGGCCCCTGTCGCCGGGGCCGTTGGCGGTCGGATTCGACACCTTCTTTGGTCTCGCCGCCAACCCGAACAACGGCCCCCACTCATTCATCGAGGACGACCGGATCGTCGACCGTGTTCCTGGAGAGCCCGTCGCCATCACCCCTGCCGGAACCACGGGCATTGCACGCCCCTTTGCATCCAATCAGATCATGGAGACGCTGACGGCCAAGGCGACCGGCTGGATTGAGACGCATCGCGCGGAGCCGTTCTTCGTCTACT
>CANETO010000273.1 GCA_947440895.1 Planctomycetaceae bacterium
ACTGGGCGTACGTGCCGCCGCAGCGGTCGCCCGTTCCTACCGTGAAGAACGTAGCCTGGCTCAAGAACGACATCGACCGGTTTATCCTGGCGCGGCTCGAAGCCGAGGGACTCTCCCCGCAGCCCGAGGCCGATCGGGCGACGCTGGCCCGCCGGCTTGCGCTCGACCTCACGGGCCTGCCGCTGAGCCCTGAAGAGATCGACACCTTCGTGGCAGACCCGGCTCCCGATGCGGTGGAAAAGCTCGTAGACCGGCTTCTCGCCCATGATGGCTACGGCGAACACATGGCGAGGCAGTGGCTTGATCTCGCCCGCTATGCCGACAGCGCCGGCTATGCCGACGATGGTCCGCGGACGATCTGGGGCTGGCGGGATTGGGTGGTCAGGGCATTTGACGCCAACATGCCCTTCGACGAGTTCACGATTCGACAGATCGCCGGCGATCTCCTGCCGGACGCGACGCTCGACGACCGGATCGCCACTGGCTTTCATCGCAACACGCTGACCAATAGCGAAGGTGGCACGATCGATGAGGAGTTTCGCACGGTGGCCATCGTCGACCGTGTGAACACGACGATGAGCACCTGGATGGGCACGACGATCGCGTGCTGCCAGTGCCATGACCATAAATACGATCCTCTCGCCCAGCAGGAATACTTTGGCCTCTACGCGATCCTGAACAATACAGCCGACGCCGATCGTCAGGACGAGGCCCCAGTCGTTGAAATTCCCTGGGAGCCAGCCGTAACGCGGCGGGCAAAGATCGAAAAGAAGATCGCCGAGATTGAGACCCGGATTCCGCCGCCGGCGCAGGGCGTCATCGAGCCGCCGGAGTTCCGGCCGGCCCGCGACCTCGTCGCCGACCTGCGGAAGAAACTTAACGCCGTGAAGCCGGTGACAGTACCGGTGCTAGAGGAACTCGCCGGCGATAAGCGGCGGGTGACGAAGCTCCAGCATCGGGGCAATTGGCAGGATCTCGGGCCCGAAGTGGCTGAGGCCGTGCCAGCGGTGTTCCCCCGGGCCGAGGTGCCTGAGGGTGGCCGGCTCGATCGACTTGTGCTGGCGAAGTGGCTCGTGGACCCGCAGAATCCGCTCACTGCCCGCGTCGTTGCCAACCGACTCTGGGAGCGGCTCTTCGGCATTGGCATCGTCTCGACGAGTGAGGAATTCGGCAGCCAGGGTGAGCTCCCGAGCCATCCGGAACTGCTCGACTGGCTGGCCTATGAACTGGTCGACCGAGACTGGGATACGAAGGCGCTGATCCGGCTGATCGTCACGAGCGCCGCCTATCGGCAGAGCTCGCGGGCCACGCCCGAACTCATCGCCCGAGACCCGGAGAACAGGCTTCTGGCCTGCGGGCCGCGGGTGCGGCTCTCGGCAGAGGTGATTCGCGATCAAGCCCTCGCCGCCGCGGGGCTCTTGTCGCGGAAGAAGGGGGGGCCGAGCGTGAATCCGCCGCAGCCTAACCTAGGGCTCAGTGCAGCGTTTGGCGGCGACATCGACTGGCGGACGAGCGACGGGGAGGATCGTCACCGCCGCGCCCTCTACACGACCTGGCGGCGGAGCAATCCCTATCCGTCGATGGCCACGTTCGATGCGCCGAGCCGTGAAGTCTGCACGGTCCGCCGCCCACGCACGAACACGCCGCTGCAGGCACTCGTGACGATGAACGATCCCGTCTACGTGGAGGCTGCGCAGGCTCTGGCGCGGCGGATGGTGCGGGAGGGAGGCCCGACACATGCAGAGCGTGCCGTACGGGGCTTCCGGCTCGTCCTTTCCCGGCAGCCCTCGCCCGCTGAGATCGAGCGGCTCGTCGCGCTGCACGACGAAACGCGGGCCAGCTTCACAGGCCATCCCGACGACGCTCAGGCGATGGCCTCCGATCCGCTTGGCCCCGTGCCGAGCGATCTCGGCATTGAAATCGACGATCTCGCCGCCTGGACGGTCGTTGCAAACGTCATTCTGAATCTCGACGAAACATTCATGTGTCCGTGATGGGAGACAGCTCCATGGATCCGATCTTCGAACACAGACTGCTGGCCACGCGGCGACATCTGCTCGGCAGCATGGCCGGAGGCATCGGCGCCGCGGCGCTTGGCGAGCTGCTCGGCGGTAGCGCCGCGGCCGGGGCGACCGCGTCGGACAGGCCGCTGCCGGGCCTCGTCCTTGATCCGCTGGCGACGAAGACGCCGCCGCTGCCGGCCAAGGCGAAGCGGGTGATCGTGATCCATCTGACCGGCTCGCCGCCGCACCTCGACCTCTACGACCACAAGCCCGAACTCGTGAAGCACAGCGGCGAGGACTGCCCTGCCGAGACAATTGCGGGCAAGAAGTTCGCCTTCACCAGCGGCACGCCCAAGCTGCTCGGCACGCCGCGAAAGTGGGTGCGATGTGGCAAGAGCGGCATGGAGCTGTCGGATGCCATCCCCAATCTGCACCGCGTGGCCGACAAGCTCTGCCTCGTGAACAGCATGTTCACCGACCAGTTCAATCATGCGCCGGCGGAGTTGATGCTCTACACCGGAAGCCCCCGCGCAGGCCGTCCGAGTCTGGGCAGCTGGGCGACGTATGGATTGGGGAGCGAGAATGCCAACCTGCCGGGGTTCGTGGTGCTGATCTCGTCGGGCGTGCAGCCCAACGGTGGCACGAGCAGTTTTGGGTCGGGCTTTCTGCCGAGCGTCTATCAAGGGGTGCAGTGCCGCTCGAAGGGCGACCCTGTGCTCTACGTGTCGAATCCGCCGGGCATGGACCGGGCGCTGCGGCGCAAGAGCCTCGACGCACTCAAAGACCTCAACGAACTGCAGGCCAGGGAGCTTGGCAATCCCGAAACCGTCACGCGGATCGCGCAGTATGAACTCGCCTTCCGGATGCAGGCGAGCGTGCCGGAAGTGATGGATATCTCTCGTGAGCCGCAGCAGGTGCTCGACGCCTACGGCGCCACGCCGGGAAGCCCGAGCCTGGCCAACAACTGTCTGCTCGCGCGGCGGCTTGTTGAAGAGGGGGTGCGGTTCGTGCACCTCTTCGACTGGGGCTGGGATTTTCACGGCACGAATCCTGCGGAAGATATCCGCGACGGGCTGACGAAGAAGGCCGCCACGGTCGACCAGCCGGCGGCGGCGCTGATCGAGGATTTGGAGCAGCGGGGACTGCTCGAAGACACGCTCGTGCTCTGCACGGGCGAGTTTGGACGGACGCCGTTCCGCGAGGGCCGCACGGCCGAAGGTAGCATCCTCGGCCGGGACCACTTTCCAGACTGCTATTCCGTGTGGATGGCGGGTGGGGGCGTGAAGGGAGGTCTGACCTACGGCGCGAGCGACGACCTTGGCTTTAAGGTGGCCCGCGACCCGGTGCATGTCCATGATTTGCAGGCCACGATCCTGCACCTGCTCGGCTTCGACCACGCAAAGCTCACCTACCGCTTCCAGGGCCGCGACTTCAGGCTCACCGATGTGCACGGTCAGGTGGTGAAGGGGATTCTGTCCTGATGAACTCGGTCACGCTCGTCTGGTTTCGTCACGATCTGCGGCTGGATGACAACCCCGCTCTGGCCGCCGCCGCCGCCCGCGGTGCGGTCGTGCCGGTCTTCATCTGGGCGCCTGAGGAGGAGACGCCATGGGAGCCGGGCGGGGCATCGCGGTGGTGGCTGCATCATTCGCTCGAGAAACTCGCCGCCACGCTTGAGAAGATGGGCACGCCCCTTGTGATCCGTCGCGGGCCATCCATGGAAGCATTGCGTGGGCTGGCGGCTGAGTTTTCCGCGACCCACGTCGTCTGGAACCGGCGGTATGAGCCGGCCGTGATCCGTCGCGATACGGTGATCAAGAAGTCGCTCGCAGACGACGGCCTTGTGGCCGAGAGCTTC
>CANETO010000274.1 GCA_947440895.1 Planctomycetaceae bacterium
GAACGATCAATTCATGGGCGCGGGGGGCCAGCTCCAACTGGGCTTCTATACCGAGGCACTCGCGGAGCGACTGCCGTCGGTCGATCTTGAACCGCCTGCGATGCGCCAGTGTCTCCCCCTCGCCTTCCAGGCGGCGACAGCTTCCGCGGAGGCCAACGGGGCAGACCTCGACGACGATCACCGTGAGCTGGCGTCCGTCTCCGAACTGCTCGACCTCGCCGCCGACCTGGAGGCCTCCGGGGCGCTCTGCGAGGCGGCCGAGGCATTGCGGGCAGTGCTACAGGCCCAAGGGCCGACGGCCCAGGTCGTCTTCATGCTCGCGGAGTTGCTCTATCGGGCGGGCGATCTCACCGCCGCGCGGGAGCGGTATTACGCCGCGGTGGAGCTCGACTCCGATCATCTCGAGGCGCGTTCGAGCCTGGGCTGCGTGCTTGCGGAACTGGGTGACCATGAACTCGCACTCGCCGCCTTCGACGGGGTGCTCCGCCAGCAGCCCGACTATGCCGACGCCCACTGGCATCTGGCCGGCGTGCTTCACGACATCGGTCAGGAGGCCGAATCCCGCAGTCACTTGCGGACATTTCTGGCCCTGGCGCCGGAGAGTCCATGGGCGACTACGGCGAGGGAACGGCTGGCCGCCATTGAACCGGCCCAGTCATGACCTTTCGCCATGGCACCCGGGCTCCGCTGCAGGCCCGGTGTCCCCCGGCTCCCGCCGGGGGCTTTTTGTCTGAAGGCACACCAACCCCATTCGGTCATGCGCCGAGCGGCAGGATGCTGATGTGTCGCACACAGGGGCAGCCGGGGGCGATGGAAGCCGAAGCGAGTCGGGCTATCCTGCCCTCGAGTCGGAGGCTTTCATCGCCCTCGGCGGTTTGATCCGCAAAACGTTGTGTCAGTAAGCGCCCCACGGGCCGCGGATAGGGTGCACGCCGAACTGCACCGTGTCGCTCGGCTGGTTGGGAGTCGGCATGAATCCCGAACCACCCGGCACGGCCCCCGGCCCAGGATAGGGACGACGGTACTGATGGTAGATCGGCGCCACGCGTGAACTCGGCACGCCCCAGCCGTATTCCGTCGTGAACTCTGCCGTCGGGGGCACGACAAGCGCCATCGGTCGCCCCACCCACGGGTCGTACCAGCCGCTGTGCCAGCTCTTTCCCTGGCTTCGCAGGAAATACCGCTTCTCGTAGACGCCCTCGCCACCGGCAAGCGCAGCTCGCGTGGCCGCAGCCAGACAGGCCACGGCGACCACGGCAACGATCACCCGACCAACAATACCCTTCATGATCGAAGCGCCTTCCTCATGTGTCTCGTGTTTGGGTGCCGTGTACTCGCAGACGGAGCACGCTCGCCATGATCGCCATGATCGCCATGATCACCACAGAATCACCACCAGTAGGCATGCACGTCTGTCCGCATCCCCATCGCGCCGGCCGGGCGGACATAGTGCCGGCGGTGCTTGTAGAGAAACTCGTGGGGCATGAACGGGGGATACGTGTACCAGGTATGGCCGACCCGCGGCGGCACCGGGCGGGGCGCGACGTAGAGCTGCGCTCCGACGCCGGGATAAGCGCCGGCGGGAACTGGGGGCACGTAAAAGTTGTAGAAGACGTCGGGCGTGGGAGCCTCCACTCCGCCGTTGATCGGCGCGGCGGAGGCCTGGCCGGCGGCCATGAACAGCACCGCCATCAAAGCGGTTCGTCGAACGGCGGGAAGGGTGGCTGATGTCAGCATCGAATCACCTCCTGACTCTCTTTTGGCCCGCTGCCGCCTAGAGGCAGGGCAGCGCCCACAACCGGGGCTAGAGAGGTAGTTCGGCAAACGCAGGAGCGGGCTATCAGTTAGGGGCTCCGGGCACCTCCACCCCTTCCCAGCAGGTAAAGTCCAAGACCGTCCCAGCCCACCCAGCGAAAAACCCTCTCCAACCAGTAAACTCAGCCCCTCTTGCCAAGGCCGGCCCATCCGATCACAGTTTCAACACCTCAGTCGCCATGCCACCATCCGCAAAAACCCCGAAGAAAACCAAGACACCGCCCCGCAAGGCGGCTGCGGCCGCGGCACCGCCAGCCGACGTCACTCCCGCTTCAGCCCCCGAGACCGTGGCCGCCGCAGCCAAGGCCCCCGCCAAGCGGCGGGCTACGGCCCAGACCCTCGCGGCCGGCCAGCGGGATATCTCCGTCAGCGAGTTCTTCGCCAAAAACCGCCACCTGCTCGGGTTTGATTCGCCCCGCAAGGCCCTGCTGACGAGCGTGAAGGAAGCTGTCGACAACGCGCTCGATGCCTGCGAGGAGGCGGGCATCCTGCCGGAGATCTGGGTGCACATCGAGCAGGTTGGCGACTCCGGCAGCCGCTACCGCATGGGCGTGCAGGACAACGGCCCAGGGATCGTCAGCAAGCAGATCCCGCTCATCTTCGGCAAGCTCCTCTACGGCTCGAAGTTTCACAGGCTTCGGATGAGCCGCGGCCAGCAGGGCATCGGCATCTCGGCGGCTGGGATGTATGGCGTGCTCACCACCGGCAAGCCGGTGAAGATCATTTCGAAAATCGATGCCAAGCATCCGGCCCACTATTCCGAACTGCGGATCGACACGAAGACCAACCAGCCGGAGATCTTGAACGGCAAGGGGGAAGGCGTCGACATCCCCGCGGGCAAGGGCGGCGCCGAGTTGATGGCGAAGCACCAGATCGAATGGGTTGCCGAGAACGACAAGGGTGACTCCATCGACCACGGCACCCGCGTGACGATCGAGATGGAAGCGAAGTTCCAGCGCGGCCGCGGCAGCGTTGAGGAGTATCTCGAGCAGACGGCGATCTCGAATCCCCACGCTCGCATTCACTTTCAGGGGCCGGACGGGCCCGAGCGCATCCTCGAACGCTCCACCGACGACCTGCCGCCGGAGCCGAAGGAGATCAAGCCGCATCCCTACGGCGTCGAACTCGGTCGCCTCGTGACGATGCTGCAGGAGCATCCGAAGTTCACGCTGGCCCAGTTCCTCACGCAGTCGTTCTCGCGCGTGTCGCACGGCACGGCCAAGAAAATCTGCGACACCGCCAAGCTCTCCACGCGTGTCACCACGGGCAAGCTTGGCCGTGGTGAAGCCGACTCGCTCTTCAAGGCGATCCAAGACATAAAAATTCCGCCGCCGGCGACCGACTGCGTGGTGCCGATCGGTGAGCAGCGCTTGCTTGCGGGTATCCGGCAGGTGGTGCCGGGCGAATTCTTCACGGCCGCCACCCGTCCGCCCGGGGTCTACCGGGGCAACCCGTTCGTCATCGAGGCATCGCTCGCCTATGGTGGCGGTCCCTCCGCGCAGAAGATCTCGCTCGATGCACTCGTGGAACTCGCTGGAGACAGCGACGCCCGCAGCCTGCGGCAGTTTCTCACGAGCACGTTCTCCGGCCTCGGCGGTGAGGCCGCCGACAAGATCCTGGACGCGGCCAAGCTCGTGCCGCGGCAGTCTCCCTCAAAGCTCAAGAAGCCGGCGCTGCAGGCCCTGCACGGCGCCATGCAGCACGTCAACGCAGACGAGGGTCAGAACATGACGGTGCTGCGGTATGCCAACCGCGTGCCGCTGCAGTTCCAGCCGGCGGCCTGCGCCGTCACGCAGACGATCCTCTCGACCAACTGGCGGTCCTACGGCCTCTCGCAATCCCGCGGCAGCCTGCCGAGCGGCCCGGTGACCGTGATGGTGCACGTGGCGAGCGTCTGGGTGCCTTTCACGAGCGAGTCGAAGGAGGCGATCGCCTCGTACCCTGAGATCCAGAAGGAGATCCGGCTCGCGCTCCAGGCGGTGGGCCGCAAGCTCGGCATGTATCTCAGGCGGAGGCTCCGCGTGGCGCAGGAAGGTCAGCGTC
>CANETO010000275.1 GCA_947440895.1 Planctomycetaceae bacterium
ACGGCGCTCCTTGGAGCCGTGGCCTGTGTGGTGGCGGGCGTGGCTCCGGCGAAGGAGGTGTTTCGACCCTTCGCCGATCCGCTGATCTTCCTGTTCATCGGCTCGTTTCTGCTCGCGGAGGGGATCCGGCTGCACCAGCTCGACCGGCGGCTGGCCTACGGGGTCTTGTCGGTGCCCTGGATCGGCGAGAAGCCGGCGCGGATCCTGATGGCGGTGGCGGTCGTCTCCGTGCTGATCAGCGCCTTTATTTCAAACACCGTGACGGCGGCCATGATGATGGCCATCGTGACTGGCATTCTCGGTGCCGTGGAGGCTGGTGCCCGTGAGCACGGAAAACCGCCGGCCCCGACCTTTGCCACGAGCCTGTTTCTCTGCGTGGCGCTAGCGGCATCGATCGGCGGACTGGCCACGCCGATCGGCACGCCGACCAATCTGATCGGCCTCGCCTTCATCCGTGATCAGGTGGGCGTGAACGTCTCCTTTCTGGGCTGGTGTGCCCTCGCGATTCCAATCGTCATTCTCATGACCAGCGTGGCGGTGGCGGTGCTCGTCCGGCTGTTTCCGGCGGGAGTTGAGCGACTCGAGGGGGTGGGGCGTTATGTGGCCACTGAGCGGAGCCGTCTGGGGGACTGGACGGTCGGGCAGAAGTCGGTGGCCGCTGCGTTTGCCATCACGGTGACGCTCTGGGTCTTGCCGGGCGTGTTGCTGATCCTGCTGGGGGCGTCGCACCCACTCTGTGGCTGGCTGTCGAAGCGGCTGCCGGAGGGCGTCGTGGCTCTGATTGGTGCGATTCTGCTCTTTCTCTTGCCGGGCGATCCGGGGGCGGCCTCGGGCGGCCGTCGTCGGGCGCTCGAGTGGCGTGAGGCCCGTATCGATTGGGACATCGTGCTCCTCTATGGCGGCGGCATGGCGCTTGGGGAGCTCTGCTTTTCCACTGGCCTCGCCGGGGCCATCGGGCAGTCGATCACCGGCTGGATTCCCACCGGCGACTGGAGCGGACCGGTGCTCGTGGCCGTGGCGGCGCTGGTGGCGGTCGTGACCAGCGAATTCACGAGCAACACGGCGAGCGCCAACATGGTCGTGCCGGTCGTGATCGCGCTGGCCCGTGCGACGGGCTCCGATCCGCTCTGGGCGGCGCTCGCGGCCACCTTTGCCTCGAGCCTCGGCTTCATGATGCCCGTCAGCACTCCGTGCAATGCCATTGTCTACGGTTCGGGCAGGGTGCCCTTGCGGGCGATGATGGCCAGCGGTGCCATCATCGACGTGGTGGGGGTCGTGACGGTCACGGTGGCGATGATCCTTTCATCGCGATTGTGAACGGGCCGGTTTCGGCCAGGGATCATGTCGGCCGCCCCTGACAACGATACCGCGGTCCGGCCGGTGCTAGCCTTCCGGCCGGACCGCGTCAGGGGGACGTTTCCCGGTGCCACGCAGGTGTCGCGGCGACGGGGCTTCGGGACTCGGGCGGGGCGGGCCGCGGGTCGCTCTAGAAGCCTCCCTCGATCGCCGCGCCGCACTGGTGGCAGCGGGGTTGCACTGGCGGGACGGGCGACGGCAGATAGCCCTCCCGACACATGGCATGGAGTCGCGGCAGGCAGGGCGGCAGCGTCACGCAGCCGCTGTGCTTCCATGCCAGCTGCTGGAATGGGTTTGCCTGAAAGACGTTCGATCCCCTGCAGACTGCCGGGGCCGGTCCACACTGGTTCCCCTGCACGTTGCCATGCCATGGTGGCTGCTGCCATGATTGCTGGGGCTGACCGGCACGGCAGCCACAGTCACCCGTTTGGCCAGCGACTGACGGTGCTGCCAGCGGCGACTCTGTCACCATGACCGATTCACCGGACAGACCACCCTCGATTTGGGCGGCCGCCACAGTGATGGGCGACAAGGTCGCGGCGACAGCGGCGACGGCAAACAACAGCGGGCGGACGGTACGCACGAATCAGGCTCCCCAGGATGGCGTCTGACAGACTCCACGATCCACGTAGAATGTTTCGACGCGGGGGAAGTGTCTGGGTGAGAGGCCGGGCAAACAGGTGGGGACGTAGGATATGAAACGAAGATGCTGCCAGTTGCTTGACACCCATATGCATCACGGTATCATATGCAAATGGATTGCAAAAAGGACTGATCCACCTCGCTTCACTCGGAACTCCGCACACTTTTTCATACTTTTTCATCTGGAGTACGAATCATGAAACACTCCCGCCTCGGTTTCACGCTGGTCGAGCTGCTCGTTGTGATCGCGATCATTGGCACGCTTGTTGGCCTGCTGCTGCCGGCCGTGCAGTCGGCCCGTGAGGCGGCCCGCCGCATGCAGTGCACCAACAATCTCAAGCAGCAGGGCCTTGCCTTGCAGCTCTACCACGACTCCCGGAGGACGCTGCCCGAGGGCTGGCTCTCCGATCCGGCAGGCAGCCCTCCGGACAATGAAAACGCGGAGAAGGGTCGAGGCTGGGGCTGGTCGTCTCGGCTCCTGCCCTTTATGGAAGAGGGGCCTTTGTCCACGAGCATCGTGACCTCGGGTTCGATTGCTGTGACGTCGTCCACTGTCCGTGAAGCGGTGATCTCGGGATTCCTCTGCCCATCCGATGCCGCCGCCGGAATTCCTGTGTTCCTGCCGGGGGACTCCACCTCTGCCGCCAATGACCACTTGGGCCCAGATAAAGTGCCCGGCAGCACGAAATTCTCCCGCACCAACTACCTCGGCATGTTCGGTTCAAACGGGTGGGAGGACGAGGATGACGACAACGACGGCAACGTGGACGAATTCGGAGAACCGTACGAGGGAAACGGCATGTTCTATGCGAACAGCCGGATGCCGTTCCGTCATGTCAGTGACGGCCTGAGCAAGACGATCATGGTGGGTGAACGCGATTCACGTTTGGGCGGAAGTCTCTGGATAGGAATGGTGGAGGAATTGGCCGAGCCGATCGGCCGCGTGGTGGCCCACGGTCACCATCCGCCCAATGGCAAGGCTGAGTTTCAGCACTTTGGCGACTTGTCGAGTCGGCATCCTGGCGGAGCCAACGTCGTCTATGCCGACGGCCATTGTGATTTCATCTCGGATGGAATCGACCTGCTCGTCTACCAGCGGATGTGTTCGCGAAACGAAGGGAATTGATCCGCTGGCGATCATGGCTAGTCGAGGGCCACATCGTCGACCCGATAGCCTTCGAGCGAATCCCGAGTGGCGATCACGATAAAGCCTTCATTTTCATCGCGGTAGCCGCCGATGCCCACGAGTGGCTCGCCGTGGCGATAGCGGTCGACGACGCGGCCGTCGGCCCAGGCGACCGTGATCGAACCATCGGGAGCGGCGATCAGCCACTGTCGTCGGGGCGTGCCGAGAAGATCGGCCCAGGCCACCGGCTCGATCGGTCCATCGCGGTGCACGCCGTCGGGGAGAGCGAGTTCCCAGAAGTGTTCGGCTTTCGGTCCGAGCCCCACGGCGATGTTCTGGCCCACCTCCGGGCTGCCTAAGCCGATGAAGGCCCAGCCGCCATCAGGTGCAACCGGCCCGGCAAAGAGCGAATCAACCGCAGGACTACCCGCCCGCTCCGGCGGTGAACGACCATCCGCCGATCCCTCCACAGGCATAGCGTCTGCTCCCCTGCCCTTCATGGAGAGCGGCAGCAGTCGGCCCTGGCCGTTCACGTAGACAAGGCCCCGTTCCCCGTCTGGCCGCGGCGCGTCTGGCACCACGTCGAGCACCACCCCGAGCGCAGGATCCCGCCAGAGTCGGTGACCGTCGAGACGGGCAGCCTCGATGCCCATGGTGCCGTGATAGCCGATGACGATTTCCGGCATACCGTCGGAAGTCAGATCGACGAGCTGTGCCATCCTGACCCCGG
>CANETO010000276.1 GCA_947440895.1 Planctomycetaceae bacterium
ACAGCCAGGCGACCGGTGGAGGTTTCGCGGTCAGCCCGCATGGCCTGCGTCTTGATGCCCTGCTTCCGGAGCCATTCGACAGCCTCGTCGGTATTGCCGCCGCACTCCTGCAGCGCCTTCTTGCACTCCATCATCGGCAGGCCCGTCTTGTCGCGGAGGGCCATCACGGCAGCGGCGGTGATCTCAGCCAAGGTCTATCTCCTTTGAATTCGGCGTGAATTGAATGGATGCTTGTATTGAACTGCGACCACCACACGGAAGCCGCGGCCAGCCGAGCGATGGCGGTCTCACGAGGGAGCCGCAGCCCCTCTCGAGACCACGTATCCGACCCGTGTGGCCACGACGACGGGAACTACGCCTTTGGAGGCTTCGGCACGGGCCGCTTCACATTCGCCTTTGCCTTCGGAGCCGGCTTGGTTGCTTTACCTTCTTCGCCACCAGCCTGACCAGCGACCTCTGCCCCCTCAGCCTGAGCCTGGGCCGCGACGGCAGTCTGCGACTTGCCTTCGAGGATGGCATCAGCCAACCGGGCCGCGACCAGTTCGATCGAACGGATCGAGTCGTCATTACCCGGAATCGGCAGATCGATGACGTCGGGATCGCAGTCGGTGTCGATCAGCGCCACGGTCGTGATGCCCATTTTCCGCGCCTCGTTGACGGCATTCTTCTCCTTCTTGGGATCGAACACCACGAGGCACTCAGGCAGCCGAGACAGCGTGCGAATGCCACCGAGGTTGCGGAGCATCTTGCGGTGCTCGCGGCGGAGCGACGACTGCATCTTCTTGGAGTAACCGCCGAATGCCTCCGAGGGGATCAGCGCATCAAGTTCCTCAAGACGTGTCAGCCGATTCCGGATCGTGCGGAAGTTGGTGAGCGTGCCGCCGAGCCAGCGATCGCTGACGTAGGGCATGCCGCAACGGGCGGCCTCGCGGGCCACGGCCTCAGCTCCCTGACGCTTGGTGCCGACAAACAGCACGAGCACGCCAGACGAGGAGACCTGCTTGAGATACTTCCGCGCCCGCAGCAGGCCGCGGATCGTCTCACGGACGTCAATGATGTGGATGAGATTGCGGCGGCCGTGGATATAGGGCCGCATCTTCGGGTTCCAGCGGCTGGCCCGGTGGCCGAAGTGAACACCCGCTTCAATCAATTCTTGCGCCAAAACGTTCGACACGCTCACGTACTCTCACAGAAGGAATGGGATGGAACGGACTGGGCGTGGGCAGGGGCAGCCGCGCGACCGAGCACCGCAAACTATCGGCTTTTCCGGGCCCGTGTCAACGCACACGCGGCATCCCCGGGCGTTCTGGCAAACCCAGGGCCGCCTGCCCGCCCTCGTCCGGGGCATGGCTTGAATCCGGCCATCCGCCCACACTACACTCCGAACTCAGTGTTTTCAGGCGTTTCTGGCCCGCAGCGGCCCGTTTCGTCGCTTTTCCCCCGTCCCAATCCCACAAGAGCCCGGCAGCCCCCTGCCGCCCGCACTCATGCGACACGTCCTCTCGGCCACGGTCCAAAACGTCCCGGGAGTGCTGGCGCACGTGTCGGGCATGCTCGCCTCCCGGGGCTACAACATCGATAGTCTGGCGGTCGGAGAGACCGAGGACCGGCGATTTTCCCGGATGACATTCGTGCTGCGAGGCGACGACCGGGTGCTCGACCAGGTCTGCCGGCAGTTGGAAAAGATCGTCACCGTTGTCCGCGTCGACGACATCAGTTCCCGCAACTACGTGGAGCGTGACCTGATGCTCCTGAAGGTGTCCGCGGCCGTCGGCCCAGCCCGATCGCAGGTGAAGGAACTCGCCGAGATCTTCCGCGGGCGGATCGTGGACGTGGCTCCCGACAGCGTGGTGGTCGAGATCTCCGGCACCGAAAAGAAGATCGAGGGATTCATCGAACTGGTGCGGCCGCTCGGTATTCTGGAGCTGGTCCGCACCGGCCGGATCGCCATGGTGCGGGGGAGCCCGCCGACGAGGGAGCTCACCGAGGCCGCCGACGGAGCCCGCCCGGCCGACTCAAGCCCCGAACGCGATTCCTTGGCCTAATTCACGTATTCCATTCCCTTCTTTCATTTATTCGCTCTTCCTTTTTCTCCCTCGGAGTCTCCCGTGCCCGCCACGATCTATTACGACGCTGATGCTGATCTGAAGGCCCTCGCCGGCAAAACCATCGCCATCATCGGTTACGGCAGCCAAGGGCACGCCCAGGCCCAGAACCTCAAGGACAGCGGTCTCAAGGTCGTGGTGGCGCAGCGTCCGGGCGGCCCCAACTACGAGTTGGCGAAGAGCCATGGCTTCGAGCCGATGAGCGTGGAAGACGCCGTCAAGCAGGCCGATCTCGTTAACATCCTGTTGCCGGACGAACTGCAAGGGGATGTCTACAAGACTTCGATCAAGCCGAATCTCAAGAAGGGCGCCGTGCTGATGGCCAGCCACGGCTTCAACTTCCACTTCGGCCAGGTCGAGCCGCCGCCGGGCCACGACATCATGCTGGTCGCTCCCAAGGGCCCCGGCCATCTCGTCCGCAGCGAATACGTGAAGGGGGGCGGCGTGCCCTGCCTGATCGCGCTGGGCCCCAACGCCTCGCCCGAAACCAAGAAGATCGGCCTCGCTTATGCCAAGGGCATCGGCGGCACACGGGGCGGCGTGATCGAGACGACGATCGCGGAGGAGACGGAGACCGACCTGTTCGGTGAGCAGGCCGTGCTCTGCGGGGGCGTTTCAGAACTGATCAAGGCCGGCTTCGACACGCTCGTCGAGGCGGGCTATCAACCGGAGATGGCCTATTTCGAGTGCCTGCATGAGATGAAGCTGATCGTCGATCTCTTCTATCAGGGTGGTCTCGAATACATGCGGTACAGCGTGTCGAACACGGCCGAATACGGCGACTACACGCGGGGCAAGCGGATCATCACCGAAGAGACTCGCAAGGAGATGAAGAAGATCCTTGAGGAGATCCGCTCGGGTGAGTTTGCCCGCGACTGGATCCTCGAGAATCGCGGCGGTGCGGCGATGTTCAAGAGCACGCGGCGCCGCGAGCGGGAGCACAAGCTCACGGAGACCGGCCGCGGCCTCCGCAAGATGATGAAGTGGATCGACAGCAAGGAAGTGTGACCGTCATGACGCCCGAGGAATACCAGTCGCGCAGCCTCTACGAGCAGCTCCAGCCGGGCGATCGGGTGGAGGTGGTCCACGGAGTCACTGTTGGGTCGAGCGCCACCTGGAACACGACCACCGTGGGGCAGGTGATGCGCCGGGAGCGGCGGCGGCATGGTCTCCACTTCCGTCGTAACCCCGACGACAAGGTCTACAGCGACGTGCTGATCCTCTCCCGCGACGACGGCGAACTCACCACCGTGACGATGGACGAGTTCACCCGGCTGCGAAAGCTCTCGTAAACGGCGGTACGGGGCCGGGTTGTCTTTGGCTCATCGGTTTGGTTCTGCTGCTTGTAGCCACGGCACCCGCCCTCAGGACTGATGGCAGAGACTGCATTGTTTTCAGCTTGTCTGTGGCGACCTGTCACGACCGTGACACCGTTGACGCCGACGATGCGATGCGGGCTGCTCGGCTGGCGGCGTGCCTCGTCAAGGCAGGACTCTCCGCGATCCCACTTGTGGCCTGTGAAAAGATCTCACCGCAGACCACGGGCGAACGCCGGGCTGTGCCAACTCGAAGATCGCCGCGCCGCACTGAGGGGCTGCCCGATTGCAAACCCCGCTCTATGGCCAGCTTTCGAGAGTACCGGAGGAGGGACTTGAACCCACACGCCCTTGCGGGCAACGGATTTTGAGTCCGTCGCGTCTGCCATTTCGCCACTCCGGCTCG
The DNA here is from genome assembly GCA_947440895.1 of Planctomycetaceae bacterium. Classification (GTDB taxonomy): domain Bacteria; phylum Planctomycetota; class Planctomycetia; order Pirellulales; family UBA1268; genus CAMCQY01. Next base: position 3,828 of record CANETO010000276.1, read on the forward strand.
GGAGAACTACTTCGAATCTGCCA
>CANETO010000277.1 GCA_947440895.1 Planctomycetaceae bacterium
GGCGTTGCCCTTGAGAAGGCCGGCGGAATTGCCAGGCTGCTTCGGCTGCGCTGGCTCCGGCTTGCCCTCGGCCTTCGCCTTCTCGGCGGCGATCTTCCACTCGGCCAACTGCTTCTCATACTCGGTCTGGGCGGCGTTCAAGCCAGCCTCTGTCTGCACCCATCGCTCGTGGAGTGGCTTCAGCTTCTCGTTGGCGGCGAGCCTGTCGCGATTGACCCAGGCCTCGGCAGCGCTGCCGCCCCAGGCGTTGTTGATCAAGCCCACCGGCACGCCGAGCGTCTCGTGCAATTGACGGCCGAAGAGATAGCCCACGGCGGAAAAGCCGCCCACCGTCTCTGGCGAGCAGACGGTCCAGCGGCCGTCGAAGTTTGCCTGCGGCTCCTGCGTGCCGACCTGCGGCACCGAGATCAGGCGAATGGCGGGGAACTTCGCCGCGGCCTTCTCCAGATCGGGGTCGTTTGACTGGTTGACGCTCCACTGCATGTTCGACTGGCCGGCGCAGACCCAGACCTCGCCGATCAGGACATCGTTGATTGTCACGGTGTTCTTTCCCTTGACCGTGAGCGTATGCGGGCCGCCGTAGGCCCGGACTGGGTCGAGGAACACGTGCCACATCCCATCGGCACCGGCCGTGGCGGAGTGGGTCTGGCTGCCGAGTGTCACCGTGACCGCCTCACCCGGATCGGCCTTGCCCCAGACTTTGTTCTTGATGCCCTGCTGCAGCACCATGTGGTCTCCGAACATGTTGTTGAGCGACACATCGGCCCGTGTCGATGTCGCGATGGCCGTCAGCACGATGCAGACGATGACGCCTGCTCCATGAGGCCTGGTCGGAAAGCTGAAAACGGCACGGGCCACGGCAGCGATGTGAGCAAGTCGCATGGGAACCTTCTCTATCGAAGAGGTGCGATTGGTGGAGCGATCTGATTCGTTCCCGACGGGCGGGGGGCCCTGGGTGAGCACGGCAGTATATCGGTCCCTGTTTGGGGGGCGAAGGTGCGGTAGAAACCTCTGGTGAGAGGACTGCTTGCGGCGGGCCTCGACAGAGAACAGGATGATGGTCGGCGACGGTTCGGCAGCACTATTGAGCACGAGAGCACCCCATGACGATCCATTCCGAGCACGACTCCCATCGGCACGACACCCGTCACGACGCTTCGGCTGACCGCGAGCCGCGGTGCGAAGCGGCCGGGGCTGGTGCGGGCATCGCCCTGCCGGTAGTGGCCTTGGCGGCGCTCACGGCAGCTGTGCTCTGGTTTGGGCTCTCGCCGGCCCCATCCACTAGTCCGGCGGTGGCCCTCAAGCCAGCGGACTCCGCACCGTCTTCTGCCGGCGGTTCGCCGCAGGCGACCGTGGCGTCCGCGGCCTCGCAGCCTGCTGGGGCAGCCGTGGCCACCGTCGACCCCCTGCCGAGTTGGAATGATCAGCCCACCAAGCAGGCCATTCTCGACTTCGTCGAAAAAGTCACCCGGAAAGACAGTGACACCTTCGTGCCCGTGCCGGAGCGGGTAGCCGTGTTCGACAACGACGGCACGCTCGTCTGCGAGAAGCCGATCGTGCACGGGATGTTCCTCATCGATCGGGTCAGGGCGCTGGCCGAGCAGCAGCCGGAGATCGCCCATGAGGAGCCGTATGCCACGCTGCTCACGGGCGACATCGACTTCGTCCGCCGTCTCGGCAAGAAGTATTTCCTCGACCTGATGTTCAACACGCTCGCCGGCGTGTCGGAGGAGAAGCTCGAGGCCGATACGCGACATTTCCTCGCCACGGCCCGGCATCCGGTGTTCGACGTGCCCTATTGCGACGTCACCTATCAGCCTATGAAGGAGCTGATCGCGCTGCTGCGCGGCCACGATTTCAGGGTCTGGATCTGTTCGGGCAGCGGCGTCCACTTCATGCGGCCGGCGGCAGAGGCCTGGTATGGAATCGGTCCAGAGCACGTCATCGCCTCGCGGGCGGCCTCGGAGCTGCGTGAGATTGACGGCCCTGGCGACGCAGAGGCGGCCGGTGCCGCGGCCAACCGCCAGTTGGAACTGGTGGTGCTGCCGCACCTGCAGGTGCTCAACGACGAGGAGCGGAAGCCGGTCAGCATCGGTGAACACATCGGCCGGCGGCCGATCTTCGCCGCTGGCAACGTGGGCACGACGGGTGACATCGAGATGCTGCGGTGGTCGCAGTCGAGTCGGTATCCCACTCTGCAACTGCTCGTGCTGCACGACGACGCCGACCGTGAGATGGCCTACGGCGAGGCGTCGAACGATTCGCTCGAGGCGGCGGAGAAGTTTGGCTGGAACATCGTGCGGATGGCGACAGACTGGAATCAGATCTTCGCCCGGCCGCTTGAGAAGAAGGCGATGCCGTACCCGAATCCCTCGCTGTCGGCCACGGTAGCACCGGCGGCAGCCGTTCCGGTGGCCGAGTCTGCTCCGCAGCCGGCCGCCCCGGCGACAACGCGGTGGGAGCAGGAGATCGCCGCCATCGAGGCAGCGGATCGGGAACAGCCCCCGGCGCCGGGGGGCGTGGTATTCCTCGGCTCCTCAAACATCCGGATGTGGACGACCATGTCGGAGGATTTCCCCGGCATGCATCCGATCAATCGTGGCGTCGGTGGCGCACAGCTCGTGGAGTTGGCGTCGCTCGCATCGCGGCTGGTGACGGCAGCGAAGCCTGCAGCCGTTGTCGTGTCGGCGGGCGGAAACGATATCGCTGCCGGGCTCGCTCCCGCAGATGTTCGCGACGCCTTCGCAAAACTGGTGTCGAATCTGCGACCGGAACTGCCCGACGCGCGGATCGTGTTTCTGGCGATCGCACCGAGCATCGAGCGGTGGGGCCAAAGAGATCGCCAAGACGAGGCAAATGCCGCGATTCGTGAATGGATCGCGTCGCAAGGGCAGGATGCGAAGGTGGCCTACATCGATGCCAATCAGGCATTTCTTGGGGCGGATGGTACGCCGGCCGTGGAGTGTTTCCTCGACGATCAGCTGCATCCGAGCACGATCGGCAACTCCCGGCGAGCCGCGATCATCCGGCCCGTGCTACACGATTTGCTTCCCTGAGGCCGCCGTATACCGACTCAAGGGCGGGGGGGAGTAGCCTGCGTTGCGGGCCTCCGTCGGGACCATTTCGTCAGATTTCCGGGTATTGAGCCGCGGAGTGTCTCTCCGGAATAGGAAAAGGATTAAGTCCCTTGCGGGTGGGGACGCCTATTTTCCCCGTGGAAAACGGGGTCTTTCCCAGAGAACTCAAAAAACCCACACGTTCTAGAGCCCCGGCACTTGCAAGGCCATTTTGTCAACGTAATCTATCCAACTTATCAGGCGGCTGAGTTGTTTCGGTCGTGGAAAGAGAAAGGTCTCTTCGACCGACCGGAGCCCGGACGCGTTCGAAAACAACCTGCTTGAGTCTTGTCCCTGTTCCTTCCCCTAGTTCTTTCTGGAGGTTTGCGTGATTCGTAAAGTTCTGTCGATCCTCCTCCCGGCGTTCGCCGTCGTCGCGATGTGCACGAGCACGTTCGCGGCCGATTGCGCCAGCTGTGGTGGCGGTTGTGAAGGTGGCTGCGGCAACGCAGTTGCCGGTGTTGAAGGTGGTGAGGTCGCCTGCGGCCCCAGCACCAAGACGGTGTATCAGCGTCAGTACGTGACCGAGATGAAGACGGTCACGTCGACTGAGTACACCACGGAAACCCGCGAGAAGACCTACACGGTCAACAAGCGCGTTCCGCGGACCGAGGAGCGGACCCGCACGGTCACCGTGCAGGTTCCCGAGACTCGGACCAAGACCGTGAACTACACGGTCAACAAGAACGTGACTGAGACCAAGACGTCTGAGTACACGGTTCAGGTTCCTTAC
>CANETO010000278.1 GCA_947440895.1 Planctomycetaceae bacterium
CCGGCTGCCGCGGCGGACACACCCGCTCCCATGCCCGCCGCCTGCTCGTCCACGCCTTGGAAACACTGGCCCCTCTGGCGGGGCGTGCGGGCGTGGTATTGGCCGTCAAGCCGGTGCACGCAGCGGCTGCTCCGGGCTGCAGCTTCCTGACGCGGGTGGTTGACGCCCTCGACCTCATAGAGGATCTGGCCGACCCCGCCGTCCGGATGGCGGCCGATCTCTGGCAGTTTGGTGACGACCCGGCACTGCCGCGACTGCTGCCGCGGCTGGCAGCGGCCACGGCCATCGTTCAGGTGGCCGACCGGATCGGACCGCCGACATCCGAACTGGAACGTCTCCCTGCAGGCCACGGCACGCTCCCCTTGGAGTCGCTGGTGCTGGCCCTCATCGATCATGGGTATGGCGGTGCCTTCGAGTTTGATGCCGTCGGCGAGGCGGTGGCAGCGCTCGGCTACGATCGGGTGCTGAAGGAGACCCGCAAGGTAGCCGACGCCTGGGCCACGGCCGTGGAAGAGCGGCTGCTCTGGAGTCGCGCCGCGGCTGCCGTCTGGCAGACCGCAGGGCATCGACTGGCTGCCGCGACGGTCGCAGGGAACGGGCTCGACCAGCGGCCCTGGTCGGGCGTGTGGAGCGGCGATCAGTTTCGCTCGGCGGGTTCCCGCAGGTCCCAGGCCTCGCACCAGATCGTTTCCCGCGGTTGAAGCTGGTAGTCGCGGCGGAGTTTCTGGTCGAAATCGTCCATGTGGGCGGCGCCGTAGAAGATGGCGATCTTCCGGCGTCCCTTGGCGATCTGCTCCGTGAGCACCTCGAGCGCGGCCGCATTGCGATCGGTGATCAGTGACGACCCCTCTTCGCCACCGAACGCCGCCGTCAGCACCTCCATGTCGGTGAACTGCTCTGCCATCAGCCGCCGTAGCCGCAGTTCACGGTTGTTGCCGAACAAGATTCCAAAGATGTCGCTGAACCCAACGTCCCCCGCCGGCTGTTGGCCGGCCCGGTCGGCGCGGGCCACGCTCTCCCGCATCACTCGGGAAAACATCGACCACCACGATTCGCCCCGCTTGGCCATCGCGGCATCGAATTCCTTGGGCGACAGGTCGGCGTGGACGAAGTTCTTCGCCGTGTAGTCGATCTGGTCGAGTTGGAATTCAAGACCGAGCATCTTCGTGAGCCCGTGCTGGGCGTTGCCGATCGCCCCCGAGGGCTTACGGCCGGGCTTAGGAACGCGGGCATTGTCGGGGGCCACCAGTTCGTAGAGCACGGCGTCGTACTCGGCGAACAGCCGGTTGAGCGTGTTGTAATACTGCTGGCTGCCGAGATGCACGGCGCCAATCAGGTCGACCGTGAGCGGCTCGGCTCGGCCGGCGGCCGCGGCCGCCTCCGGCGTTTCCACATAGGTCGCGATCGCCGTTTCGAGCGCGATCGGCTTACGGTCAGCATCGCGAGTGATCCGAAGGAAGCCTCCCTGTTCCGGGCGGGGCTCGGGTTGTCGGAGTGGAGCTGGTGGTCTCGCATCGGGGCGGGGTGGCTGTTCAGCCGGGGCAGCGTTTCGGCCCGCCCTGGGCTCAATGGCCGTCGCGAGAGGCGTCCAGGCAGGCCAGGTAAGCAGGAAAGCTGCCGTGACCATGCCCGCCTGTCGAACCAGAGGGCCGCACAGAAATCGCCTGATGGAACGCGGCATCGCTTTCTTCTCCATTCCGCCAAAAACAGCACGAAGGGACGGGAACTGCGTTCCTGCAACATACCCGAGTCTGCCCTGTCTGCCACTCTTTTCAGTCCGATGATGGAAATTCCGCACATTCGGCAGAGTCTGCCAACTTTCGTCAACTCGGCCCACCGGCACGACCGATACCGAAGGAGCAATCCGCATTGGCGGAAAACAGGCTCCTGCTCCCCAGGACACTTAAAGCGATGGTCACGAACGAGCGGTTCAAGCGTCTGGCGGCCCTGATCCTCGTAGTTGCACACGGTATCGTGGCGGGCATGCCCGTCGATGCCGGAGACTGGATGCCGATGCTCCCCAGTCAAGATTTCTACGACTTCCAGTTGTTCGCGCCGCCGGACCTGCAGGAGTATGAGATCTACCCCGAGCCGAGCGAGGGGATCTTCTTCAACTACGACCGGATCTACTGGGGCATCACGCCGCCCCGGGTGACCGGGGTGGGGCAGACGCCAGAGGGTAACTTCCTGATCCCGGCGTACCCGATCTCGCCCTTCACCATCGCCAAGCTCAACAACGACAACATTCAGGCAACCGCGCAGAATGGAGGCACCGGGGGCAGTATCATCGGCGGCCTCTATACGTTTGGCTCTGATCCGCTGCAACTCGATCTCAATACCAGCTGGATGCGGACCCGTATGGCCTGGGGCAATCGCTACGAGGGTGGCTGGATCTATGACAACAACGGTGTCAATATCAGCTATTTTAGCATCGGCCAGTCGCAGAGCTTTCAGACCAACAACGAGTTTGCTGCCTCGTCCCCCACTCAAACCTTCACGCAGACGCAGACGTCTGGCGGTTCCGATGGTGGTGGCGGTGGCGTGGGCAACATCAATCAGGCGCTGGTGACCACAACGATCACGTCGACGAGCCCGCCCCCAGACCACCTGATCTCGCAGAAGCTCACTCAGACCAACAGCACCGAGATCCAGAGTGTTGGCGTGGCGGCGATCATCCGTCGCGAGCTCGGTAAGCGAGGCAGCGGTACGACGGTTCGGTTTGGGCTTGGGCCACGCTTCTTGCAGTTCGCAGAGCGGTACAAGCTCGGGTACGAGAGCAATCAGTATGCGTTCAATCTTGGTGGTGGCGGCACGACCGGCGGCGGCACGACCGGTGGCACAACCGGTGGCACGACCAGTGGTACGACCGGTGGCACGACCGGTGGCACGACCGGTGGCACGACCGCTGGTGGTCTGACGTCAAACACCAGTACGGTCGGTGGCGGGAACATTGGAGAGATCTTTGGCAGCGGTGCCGCTGGCGATGTGCTGGGACTGACCGGCGTCGACACGCTGACCGGCATCGGTGCTGGCACACCCATGCAGACGGCCTCCTGGGAGACCTACACCAGCAACAACATGGTTGGTCCCGAATTCGCCCTCCAGTTTGAATCGCAGCAGGGACGCTGGCTGTTCTCGAGCGAATTCAAGTTCACGGCTGGATTCAACTGGCAGAACAATCTCTACCGTGGTGCCAACTTCCCGAACACGCTCGGGGCCGACTACCTGCGGAGCACGTTCAGCCCGTCGACGACGTTGACCCAGGGGGAGGGTGGCTCGGCGGCCGGTGTGCAGACCGTCAACGCTCCGCCGCTCTTCCTGCAGCTCTACGGAGTGGGACAGAACAACGCGACGAATGCCGCTGAGCACCGCTTTGTCTTCTCCCCAATCGGCGAATGGCGGTTCGGATCACAGTTCCGCGTCAGCGAAGCGATCCGCCTGCATGCCGGCTACACCGGCATGTGGATGGCCGGCATCGCGAGGGCGTCGACGAACACGGGTTACAAGACGGTCAGTGACAAGCCGACCCAGTATGCGGAGGTGAAAGACCCAACCCAACCGGCCAGCGAGTCGAACCCCTTTGTGGTGAAGACGACCGGCGTGCCGGGCAACCTCCCCAATCCGCGGTACAATCGCATCGCCCCGGTATCGGGCGGTACGGAATACGTGCTGACCAACGGTCTCGACTTCGGTATCGAGGTCAGGTACTAAATTTACGCCGGGCCTTGGCCATCCTGGCGAAGGCCGGTCACGCCCCGTGGCAGCAAGTTGTGAAGGTGCTGAATCCGCAACGTGGCCCTCGACAAGATGAAATCTTGTCGCCACGGGCGTGAGGACAGCGCGGGCA
>CANETO010000279.1 GCA_947440895.1 Planctomycetaceae bacterium
CTCGACGGCCGGCTTGCCCAGGCCGTGATGGCCGTGCAGGCAATCAAGGGAGTCGAGATCGGCATGGGCTTCGAGGCGGCTCGGCGCCGTGGCTCCGAGGTGCATGACCCAATCCATTACGACCCTGCGGCCCGCAGCGGCCCGCAGTTGGGCTTCACCCGGCCCACCAACAACGCCGGTGGACTCGAGGCGGGCATGACCAACGGCCAGCCACTGGTGGTGCGGGCGGCCATGAAGCCGATCAGCACGCTCAGAAAGCCGCTTGAGTCGGTGAATCTCCGGACCAAACAGGCCGAAGAGGCCGCCTATGAACGGAGCGACGTCTGTGCGGTCAGCGCCTGCAGCGTGATCGTGGAGAGCGTTGTCGCCTTCGAGGTGGCCGTGGCCCTGGTGGACAAGTTCGGCGGTGATAGCGTCGAAGAGATGCTGGCGCGGTGGCGGCTCTACCACGATCTGGCCCGGAGCCGCTAGCAGTCGGCGGAGCCCGGGGTCGAGTACCGGCAGGGAACAGGGATGTTCATCGAACGGTCAGAGGCACGGATTCGGCTCATGCGCACGCTCTTCGTGCTGCTCGGGATCCTGCCCTGCGCCGGTCTGTGCGGATGGGCGGTGGTGCGGCATTCCAACGTCCATCGTGACGACATCGAACGCCGCTGTGAGCAGGTGATCGGCTTGCCCGTTCGGATCGGCCGCGTCGAGCATGTACGGCCCAACGCGATGCGGCTGCACGACTGCCAACTGTCTTCGTCGTCGGGAGCCGTCGTCATGTCGGTCCCCGTGATCGAGGTCGAAACGTTGCCCCGTGAAATTCGGGTCACGCTCGGCAGTCTCGACTGCCCGCCGGCGCTTACGCGCGTGCTGGTCGGGCTGGCGGAGGCGTGGCTGCAGCAGCCGGTGCGATTTCCGACGGACTGTGTCGTCGATGTGGACGACTTTTCCTGGCGGACGCGTGCCCCGACGGGTGGGGCCGGAAGCCAGTCGCGAAATACCGCTCGTGCAGCCTCCCCGATCCATGGACTGCATGTCGAGTGCGTCGCGGCCAACGGTTCCCGCGCCGTCCGAGTGCGACGGAATTCCGAGGGATCGGCTCCCGACGAAGTCCGGATCGTGGCGGGATCGCTGGGAGCCGCGGCCGAACCCGCTGCTGTCCGGCAAGACGCCGTTCCTCCGCAGTCCGATCAGGGAGATGTACGGCGTCTCGAGATCAGCGGCACCGTGGCGGAGCCGCTGCCGATCGGCGTGCTCGAGGCTGTGTGCGGCCTCGAGCCGGGATCGCTGCCCTTGGGCGATGAGGCGACGGTGAGCGGAACGGTTGCAGCCATCTTTGATGGCGGGATTTCGAGTGGTACCAGCCAGGCGCAGTTCGAGCGGATCGATCTCGCCGCGGCCAGCCTCCAGCTCCCCCATCGCGTGTCAGGGGAGGCGATGGTGGCGATCGACAAACTCGAGTGGAGTCGCGGCAGGATCACGGCATGCGAATGCCAGGGCTCCGTCTCCCGCGGCCGCGTTAGCCAGCGATGGCTCGATGCGTGTGTGTCGGTGCTGGGCTGTCGTCCTGGGCCGGCCTACCGCTCGCTCGCCCGCGACGAGGTGCGGAGTTTCGATGATGTGGCGGTACGGCTCCAGATCGGCGCCAGCGGTGCCGATCTCCGTGCCCATCCCGGCCGGGATGGCTCCCTCGCCAGGGTCCAAGGTCTTTCCATCGTCGACGAGCCACCCGGGGTGGTGCCGATAGAGCGTCTGGCGTGGCTGCTTTCGCCGCCGGGCGCCCCTGCCGTTCCTGCCTCCAGGGCCACCGCCTGGCTGTTGGGCTGGTTCGCGGTCGATGCTCCGGCCGCCCGTTCTCTGCAGCGCAGCGAATTTTGACCCATTTTTGACACGGCGTCGACGGCAGGCTGACGGCCGACGCTGGCAACTCTGACGAAATACGTCACAGTATCGACGGCTGGCGGAGTGCCGGCCCTCGCGATCCGCTTCGAAGCCGTTGGTCCAGCATGCGAAACGACGCATGTCAGCCGTGGACGAAGGCAACGGGCGGTTGCGGCAGGATGACAGTGCGGCCTCATGAAAGGAACCGATGACGCCCCTCACCAGAACCAAGCACCGCAAACATGCCCACGGTAAGTCCACCGGCAAAGACGTCGGCCATGTCGACACCGTCGCCGACGATCTCGCGTTTGGACGCATGGCCGTCTACGACCCGAGGCACAACGATGAAGGCCCTGCCGCCGGCACCCTCGCTGCCGAACCGCGGCAGGATGGCGTCGGCGCCGTGTCTGGCATCGACTGGCCGGTGCTGATCTGGATTGTTGGTATCCATCTGGCGGCGCTCGCAGCCCCGTTCTGTTTCTCGTGGTCGGGGCTGGCGATCTGCCTGTCCTTGTACTGGGTGACCGGAAGCCTGGGTGTCTGTTTGGGCTACCACCGCCTGCTGACGCACGGCAGTTTCACGACGTGGCGACCGGTGCGGCTGTTCTTCGCCTGGCTGGGTGGTGTTTCGGGTGAGGGGTCGGCCCTGCTCTGGGTGGCCAACCACCGCAAGCATCATGCTTTCAGTGACCAGGAAGGCGATCCCCATTCGCCGCGTGACGGTGGCGCCTGGGCCCACATCCTCTGGATGTTCCCCAATCGCACCCCGACCGAATTGGCGGCCCACATCAGTCGCTGGGCTCCCGACCTCGACCGTGATCGTGGTCTCCATTTCCTCCAGAACACGTTCCTCCTCTGGCACGTTCTGATTGGCGGGGCGTTGTTGGCGGGCGGCTGGGCGCTGGGTGGGCCACGGCTCGGTATTTCCTGGTTGATCTGGGGGCTCGCCCTGCGGATGGTGATCGTGTTCCACGTGACCTGGCTGGTGAATTCCGCCACCCACATGTGGGGCTACCGCAACTACGAGACGACCGACGACTCGCGGAATCTCTGGTGGGTTGGCCTGCTGGCCTTCGGAGAGGGCTGGCACAACAACCATCACGCGTATCAGCGGATGGCGAAGCACGGGCATCGCTGGTGGGAAGTTGACGTCACCTACTGGGGAATCCTGGCCCTTGAGAAGCTCGGCCTGGCCTGGAATGTGGTGCACACTCCGTATGGTAAAAATAGCCGTGGAACCGCGGCGAAATAGCAGTTAAGAACGGTGGTTTTGGCGGTTGCTGTTGCAATCCCATTGCCTCCCGATACACTTCGCGTAACGAAACCCCATTTCAACAATCAATGCCACCCGTGGACGGGTGGGTTAAGGCTAGATGTCGCTTACAAAAGAACGCAAAAACGAGCTCATTGGTGCCTATCGGCGAGGGACTGCCGACACCGGGTCAGCCGAGATTCAGATTGCCCTTCTCACAGGGCGGATTTCGCATCTCACGGACCACTTCAAGAAGCACTCCAAGGACTTTGCGAGTCGTCGCGGTCTGCTCATGATGGTGAGCCGCCGACGCCAACTTCTTGATTATCTCAAGCGAGTCACGCCGCAGCGGTATCTCGACGTCATTCGGCGGTTGGAGATCCGTAAGTAGGCCTTCTGCCTGTCGCCAGTCGGCGCGTGGCATTGATTGATGTGGTTTGCTCCCTGCTCTTTCACCACGTGTACTCCGTGGGCCTTGATCGGTCCTCGGGCCTGTGGGGTTACGGTGGGATAAAACTGCATGAAAGGGGCGACTCCATGGCCGAGGCAGCACGGATCTTCTGATTCCGTGTGTCGCGAGCCTTGGTGGGGGCACCAAACCAGGCGATGCTTGCGAAGTGCGGCCCGGAGTGAGCCGCTTCACGACACAATCCAAGACGTAATCCCAAGACGCAATCCCAAGACGTAATCCCAAGACGTAATCCAAGAGACAAGGCAAAAGAGTA
>CANETO010000280.1 GCA_947440895.1 Planctomycetaceae bacterium
CTCTCGTTCTCCTCGGCCCAGGCCCAGACGTCGTCCCAGGTCTCGTTTTCCATCCAGCGGTCGATCGAGCAGCCGAGCCACTCCTTCTCCAGCCACTCCCGCTTCCAGTAGTCGAGAATCGCGATGGAGCGAGTCACGTCGGCGAGATTGGGCGCGCACATCACGCCGCCAGGGATCATGAAGCTCGAATGGGGCCACTGCCCGCCGAAGATGGCATACACCTCCACCGGCTTTCCGGAGAGCGTCACGCCCTTCTCGTAGCCCGTGCCGACGAAGGGCGCAAACCGCTTCACGACCTCGTCGTATCCCTTCGCCTGTGCGTAGTTTTTATTCGTCAGATCGATCGCGAAGAGGGCATAGAACCAGCGCGGGATCGACTGCAGCGTCTCGCAGGCCTGCGCGATGTTGCGAATCAGCGTGGCGTTCTGCGGCACGTGCGTCCGCCAGGCTGTGTCGAGAGCGTAACACGCCTTGTAGAGATGGCTGCCGCCGCAGATACCGCAGATTCGAGGCGTGACGATCAGGCCCGCCTGCGGGTCTTTCCCCTTGAGGATGATCTCGAAGCCGCGAAACATGGACGCTTCGGTCCAGGCATTGGTGACAACGCCGTCCTTGATATCGATGTGCAGGTCAAGGTCGCCCTCGACCCGGCCGAGCGGGCTGATCCGCATCTTGGTTGGCTCTGCTGCGACGGTTGCCATGGAATGAGTCTCCTGAATGGGTGATGTGAACGGTGTGTCGTGCGGCCCGCGGCTCATACGACGAACATGTCTTCTTTGGACCACTGCGGCGCGGCGATTCGGCCGGCGACGGCGTGGGCCATGTAGGTCAGCGTTCCGGTGCCGGTCTGGTGTTCCTTCGGGATCACCCCGGCGATCTTCTGGGTCTTGAACACGGTTCCCGGCATCAGGTCGTGGAAGGGAAACTCGGGCTCCGTGCAGCCCGTGCAGGGCATGCCCGCGCGGGTCTTCGACGACTGCCGGTTCCAAAGGATCCGGTTGCAGGGTGAATGGGTCATCGGCCCGCGGCAGCCGAACTCGTAGAACAGGCAGCCGGTCCGCGTGCCCTGTCCGAACTCGTGGGTGTGCTGCTTGTATTCGTAGAACTGCACTCGCGTGCAGCCGGTCTGCGTGAACGTCTTGAAGAACGTCTGCGGCCGCTGGAGGTCATCGAGGGCGATGTCTTTTGCACGGCCGCTGGCGATCGCCACCAAAATCTGCGTCACCCAGTCGGGGTGGCAGGGGCAGCCCGGGATGTTGATCACCGGCAGCCCCCACTTGCTCTTGAAGTGGGGGCCGAGATAGCCACCGCGATTCTTTTTCAGATACTGCAGCCCAACGCTGTCGGAGGGGTTTGGTGCCGTCGCCGGGATGCCACCCCAGCAGGCACAGTCGCCCAGCGCCACCACGGCATTGGCTACTCCCGAGAGTTCGGCCACCCAGTCCTTCATCGGCCGATCGGCGAACATGTTGTAGCGGCCGGTGCCGTGCGGGGCCCGAATCACCGTCCCCTCGAAGACAAAGATGTCGAGTGGTTTTTTGCCCGACACGATGTCGGCGAGCATCGCCTTGACCTGATCGCCGAGTTCGACGCCGAGTGACGGATGCCAGAGCACATCGATGCCGAAGTCGGTGACGAGGTCGCACGCGCTCGGCTCCTCGGCGTTGAGAAACGACATCGTGTTGCCGCTGCAGGCACCGCCCTGAAGCCAGAGAAGAGTCGCCATGGTTGCCTCCTTTGAGAGACTGAACGCTCGAGACCAAATACGATGCCGCTGTTTTTTAAAGCCCGAATTTGACGAGAATCCCGCAGACCAGAATCGCCAGCCCCGCGAAGGCGTGGCTGAATCGGCACAACTGCGGCAGCTGCAGGAACGAGACGCCGAATCGCATCACCATCACCGTCAATGTCATCGTCGCCACCGTCGCGACACTGAATGCCGCAACCACTGCTGCCACCGCCCACGGGCTCGCCTTTGCGGCCGGATACATGAGCAAAGGAATAAGGGGCTCGCAGGGACCGAATACGAACACGAGAAACAACAGCCACGGCGTCCAGACGGAGGCGACCGTAGCTCCCGAGGCAGCACGAGACGCTTGATCGGACGCATGCACGTGGCAGTGGGCGGCATCATGCGAGTGCGGATGGCTGTGCCCGGTGCCGTCGGCGTGGAAGTGCAGGTGGCTGTGGGGGACGTTGCGGACGGCCTGCACGACGCCCCATGTCAGGTAGGCGAGCCCGAACGCGATCAGCATCCAGGCGGCTGTGTCGCCACGCAACGACTCGAACGCCTCGAGCTGCATCACGGCAACGCCCAACGCGAGGCCGAGGAACCCGATCAGCACCGAACCCGCGACATGGCCAAGACCGCAGCCCGCGGTCACCCAGAGTGTCCTCCGGGCCGACCAGTTTCCGGCCCGCGACATGGCGACGAACGGAATGTAGTGGTCTGGACCGAGCAGCGTATGGGCCGTGCCGATCGCCGCTGCCGTCAGCGTCAGGATGTACGTTTCAGCCATCGCAGCCATGACACCCTCTTTCTCACTGCCATACCCCCTGGCGCGAAGTTTATGGGCCGAACAGGCACACAGGGAAGTAGAACGACTGTAGAATTGGTGCCCTGCGGCGGGACACTGCAAACACAGGCCAGAAATGCACGAACTGTCGATCGCCAACAGCATCGCCGAAATCGTGGGGGAACAGGCCCGTCTGCTGAGGGGAGGCCGGATCACCGGCGTCACACTGCGGATCGGGCGGCTTTCCTGCGTTCATGAAGATGCCCTCCGGTACAGTTTCGACCTGGTCACGGAAGGAACGCCGCTGGCCGGCGCCTCGCTCGCCGTGATCGAGGTGCCGATCCGGATCTGGTGCCCGGCCTGCGAGGCCGAGGTCGAACTGCCCGGCATCCAACGGTTTGCCTGTCCGGCATGTGGACACTTGAGCGGCGACATCCTTGCCGGCCGTGAACTCGACATCGAATCCATCCAGATTGCAGCGGATCCGACCGCAGCAGAACAGACCGCAGCAGATACCCACGAACCGACGCAGCCGGAGCCATTATGATCGAGCCACGGATCCTCGAGGTGCGGACGAAGATCCTAAAAAAGAACGACGAACTCGCCCGCGAGATGCGACGCGGGTTCGAGTCGCTCGGCCTGCTCGTCGTCAACATGGTGTCGAGCCCGGGCACGGGCAAAACGGCGTTTCTCCGGGAGACGCTCACGCGACTGCGGGCTCGCGGCATCCCCGTGGCTGCCGTGGTAGGCGACCTCGAAACCGACAACGACGCCCGTCGCCTGGCCGAAAGCGGCGCGCCGGTCAGACAGATCATGACCCACGGCCTCTGCCATCTCGAGGCCGACATGGTGCAATCGCACCTCGCCGGCTGGAACCTCGCCGACCTGCACTACCTCTTTATCGAGAACGTCGGCAACCTCGTCTGCCCAACGAGCTGGGATCTGGGCGAGTCGGTCCGTCTCGCGCTCTTGTCGGTGACCGAGGGGGAGGACAAGCCGCTCAAGTATCCGGGGCTGTTCAACACCGCCGATATCGCCGCGATCACGAAGATCGACCTGGCCGCTGCCTGCGAGTTCGACCGCGAGGCGGCGTGGGCCAACATCGAAGCGGTCCGGCCCGGGATGCGGATCATCGAGACATCGGTGAAGACCGGCGCGGGCATCGACGACTGGCTCGACTACCTCGCCGAGAAGCGTCGGGCGCTGTAAGAGAGGGCCACTCCCGGTCGTGATCGATTCCTTGGGTGGCGGCATACCCACGGTGTCCCCGGACTTCCGTCCGGGGCTTCTTATTGTGCGTGATGCAACCGTAGGTGGTGGCGGAGCATC
>CANETO010000281.1 GCA_947440895.1 Planctomycetaceae bacterium
GAACGCCACAACCGGTTCATCGCCGAGCACGCCGACTCATGGGCCAAGGTCCGCGTCATCGACGCCGACCTGGAGACGCTGGAAACGTAAGTCGCGCCGGCACGTTTTCAACTTGCTCATCGTGGCGGCAAGTTTCCAACTTGCCGAAGTACAAGATGAAATCTTGTACCCACATCCCGAGACCATGCCGAAGTACAAGATGAAATCTTGTACCCACAACCAGAAGCGATAGCGTCCGCGCCCTCTACACCACCCGGCCGCGTGAGAGGCTGATCGCGCCGCCAAAACATGCCGCCACATCACCATCCGGCACCCGCTGCCGCTCCTGATACCGCGACCGATACCGCCATCCCTCCAGCTCACTCGTGTAGCCCAATGGCAACGGCGACGGATCGATCCGGCATTCCACAAGAGGCGGTCGTGCAGCGGCGGAGCCCGCACCGAGAGGGTGCGGAAAGTTCACGTTCCAAAACTCGCCGCTCTTCAGCGGCAGCGGCAATACCTCGGCGAGCAGTTCGGCCATCCATGCCGCCGCCCGCTCCCAGTCGATCGGCTCCTCGCGGCGATGGTAATGCGAGGCCGCCAGCGCCGGCACGCCATGCAAGCTCGCCTCGCGAGCCGCGGCGACCGTGCCCGAATGGTGGATGTCGACGCCGAGATTGCCGCCGGCGTTGATGCCCGAGAAGACCCAGTCGAGGGTGGCCCGCTGGTCCACGCCGCCGCCGTCGCCGGGCGACCGCAGCAGCGTCGTGAGCGCCAGCCGCACGCAGTCGGCCGGCGTGCCGTCGACATGAAACCGGTCAGGTCCCACCTGCTCGAGCACGAGCGCGCGGTCGGTCGTTACCCGGTGGCCGCAGCCGGAGTGAGGCTCCTTCGGCGCCACAACCACCATCCGGCAGGCCAGCCCACGGCAGGCCGCCTCCAAGGCCGCGAGCCCCGGCGCGTCGATGCCGTCATCATTGGTGAGGAGCACGATCATGGCGTCTTTCCTTCCAACCCTCGTCGCGAGGCACGGTTGCCCGCCGTCATTTCCGCGACCCGCGTGAGGATAGCCCAGACGCCCTCCGCCGCGGCGGCGGCGGCCCGGCAGACATCCTCTGCGTCGGTGGAGGCCGGCGCATCGGGCCGCGCGACATTGGTGACCACCGAGACGGCCGCCACCCGCAGGCCAAGCTGTCGGGCGACCATCACCTCTGGCACGGTCGACATGCCCACCACATCGGCACCAAACTTCCTCAGCATCCGATACTCCGCGCGGGTTTCGTAACTCGGCCCTGTCAGGTGCGCATAGACACCCGTTCGAGCTGGCGCGTTCGCCGCTCGTGTGGCCTCAAGCATGCCAGCCACGAGCGATTGATCGTAGCACGGTGCCGATGGAGCAGTCCGCAACACGCCCGCCGCCGCGGTGTCGAGCCCGCGTGCCCACGGCCGCCGCACCAGATCGATGTGATCGCTCAAGATGACCAGTTCGCCGACCTGCATGTCGGGCCGCAGGCCACCGGCGGCATTGGTGAGCAGGATCGTAGTGGCTCCGAGTGCTGCCAGTAGTTCGATGCCGCGTGAGAGCAATTCCGGGGCGTGCCCTTCGTAGCCGTGCACCCGGCCCTGCAGGATGACAACATCACAGGCCTCTGATGCGTTCCCCAGCGAACCGCAGACCACTCGACCAGCATGCCCCGTGGCGGTCGAGGGCACGAGCCAACCGGTGTCGCGGGACGGCATCGACCAGGCGTCGTCGAGGCGATCGGCCAGACCGCCCAGACCGGTGCCAAGCACCACGCCCAGCCGGGCGGTGCCGCGTTGGTCCGCAGCTCTCGGTCCCCTCGCGGCGACCACGACCGCAGCCGCCGCTACGACACCGGCCCGCGGTTGACATGCACCGCCCGCCTGCCCCCGAACGGCCTGCATCGGTCTGCTCTGGAAGCTTTCTCCGGCCATGGCATTGATCCTGCGACGACGATTCCTGCGCTGTTTCCTGCCCCGGCGTGCAAACCCTTTGCCGCCTGACTCGGAAAATCATATCTTCCCAGAGTCATGTACCGGGTTCGATCCAGCTGGCGGAGCGGTCTTGCCGGCAATCGTGGTTCGAGCCCAGCCACCTTGGAGCACCCCTGCCGATGTCCACGCGAGCCGAGAAGTTTGCCGGTCTGTCCGTCGCCATCGTCACACCGTTTCGCGATGGTGCGATCGACATCAAGCGGCTTCACGAGCAGGTCGACTTCCAGGCCAAGGCGGGTGTGACCTGCATCTGCCCGGTGGGCACGACGGGCGAATCTCCCACGCTCACGCACGACGAGCACGAGCGGGTGATCGCCGAGAGCATCCAGGCCGCCGCCGGCCGCCTGCTCGTCATGCCAGGCACGGGCAGCAACTCCACCGCGGAGGCGATCCGGCTCACGAAGTTTGCAGCCAAGGCCGGAGCCAATGCGGCGCTCGTCGTCGGCCCCTACTACAACCGCCCCACGCAGCAGGGCATCTACGAACACTTCAAGGCGATCGCCGAGAGCGTCGACATCCCGATCTGTGTCTACAACATTCCCGCGAGAACCGGCCGCAACATCGAACCGGAGACGATCATTCGGCTGGCCTCCCTGCCGGGCATCGCGATGCTGAAGGAGGCGACCGGCTTGATGGATCAGGCATCACAGGTGCTCGCAGCTACCGACCTCACCGTTCTCTCGGGCGACGACAGCATGACGCTGCCGCTGTTGGCGATCGGCGGTCGCGGCGTGATCTCCGTCGTCGGCAACCTCGTGCCGGCCGACATGAAGGCCCTCATCAATGCCTTCGATAAGGGCGACCTTGCCGCGGCCCGCAGGCTCCACGTCAAGCTGTTCACGCTCTGCCGCGAGCTGCTCGGTCTGGCAAGCAACCCGATCCCGATCAAGGCTGCGATGGCGATGGTTGGCCGCGACACCGGCGACGTCCGACTGCCGCTGCTGCGTCTGGAAGCCCCGCTCGCCGAAAAGCTGCGGCAGGTGCTCGCCGACTACGGTCTGCCCGTCGCGAAAGCCTGATCCAACGCGATCTCGCGGAGTTGGCCGCCCTGCGAATCGAAGCGGGCGATCGTCGCGTTGTACTGCCGTGCACGATCGTCGGCTGCGAACCGCTCGACGAGCGATTCGGCAGCGTCCGCCGAGTCGCAGCAGGCCATCACGGTCGGCCCCCAGCTGCTCTGACCGCAGCCACGCACGCCCCAGGTCTGAAGGGTTTCGATCAGATCGGCCATGGTCGGGGCATAGGGGAGGCATGACGACGCCTGCTCAAACGGCTTCCCCGCGAGGAGTCCGTAGTGAAACAACGCGTCTGAAAATTCCGTGAACTGTCCCTCAATTGCCGCAGGAAGGAGCGCCATCAGCGCGATCCGCGACAGTTCCGCCGAGATCTCGCGAGGCACCGGTGGCAGGCTGGCAAACGCAGCCTTCTCCGCGTCGCCGTGCAGCCCCACCGCATCCCGCAGCCCAAACACGACGCACCGCCACGTGGGCGGCAGTGCCACCCGGGCCACGAGCGGCGAAAAGGGCCGGGTCGCGTCCTCTTCCCGCGGCCGGTCCACCGGCACGAACCGGCCCCCTTCGACGATCAGCCCACCACCGCCGAAGCCGTAGATGCCGACGCACGACCGGCGGCCCCGCCCCACACCACGGGCCAGTTCCACGGCGGAGCTCGTGTCGAACCGGACCAGAGCATCGGGAGTCGCGGAGGTTTCAGGTTCCCGGAACAACTGCCGCATACCGGCCGCGACGGCAAGCGCCAGTTGCGTGCCGCTGCCGAGCCCTGCATGGCTCGGCGGCACCTGCAGCACCTCGATCGTGCAGGCGTCTTCGTCGCCGAGCCGC
>CANETO010000282.1 GCA_947440895.1 Planctomycetaceae bacterium
CCTACTTCCGCCCCCACAACCGCGACCCGGACATCCCCGGGCTCTACCTCGTCGGGGCGGGCACCCATCCGGGGGCTGGCGTGCCCGGCGTCGTCAACTCCGCCAAGGCCACCTGCGACACGATCGCGGCCGACTTCCATGTCGTCGCCAGTTAGCAGCCCGACCGCGGGGGAGTCAATCCGGCGACACAGCCGCTCGTTCTCGTTTGCCAGCCGGCTGCTGCCCGCCCGCAAACGGGCCGACGTCGAGCGTCTCTACGCGTGGTGTCGGTGGTGCGACGACGGCGTCGATAACGCTGCCTCGCCGCAGCAGGCGCTGGAGTTCGTCGAACGGGCTACTCAGGACGTCCACCGGATCGCCGGCGGAAAAAGCCCGGTCGCCGCCGAGAGCCGCTGGCTGGCGGAGCTCGCCGGCCGACACGACCTGCCAATCGAGGCGGCCCTGGCCCTGCTCGATGGGATGCGGTCGGACCTCACGCCGGCGGCCGGCCTTCACGAGGCCGACCTCCTGCGGTACTGCTTTCGGGTCGCCGGGGCGGTCGGCGTGCTCTTGTGCCCTGTCCTCGGCCTCGCGGATCGCCGCTATCTCCCCCACGCCGCGGCGCTCGGCATGGGCATGCAACTGACCAACATCGCCCGTGACGTCGCGGAAGACTGGCGTCGGTCTCGCTGCTACCTGCCGCTTGAATGGACCGACGGACTGCGGCCTGGCGGCGGGCCGCCCGACCCACGACAGGTACGGCTGGGCGTGCAGACGATCCTCGAAGTCGCCGACGTGTACTACACTGCCGGAGAGGCGGGCATCAGCGGGCTCGATACCGATTCCCGCCTGGCTGTCCGGGCGGCTGCGAGGATCTATTCCGCGATCGGGACCAGGATCAGAAGGCGAGGCTTCGAGGTGCTCGACCAACGCGCGCGGGTATCAACGCTGGGGAAGCTCAGGATCTTCGCTCTCGCGATGCTCACCCCTGCGGGTGGCAGCCGGCCGATGCAGCTTGACGATTCGGCCCGGCGGGCCCTTGCCGCAGCGGAACGACTGCTCGCGGAGTATGGAATATCGGTTCAGAATGAAGCGTGTGCTGGTTTTTGAAAGCTCGATACACAAACGTGGAGTCTTGTCATGAAGTGGGATGCCTGGAGCGTCGTGTTCACCGGTCTGTCGCTGACGAGCGTGACGTCGGTCGTCCTGTTTCTCCTGGTCACAATCAATCCGAAAGACGCCTCGTACGGCTCGACGCCGCTGTTCTACGCCGGCGGCTCGGCCATCTTGGCATTGGCCTTCAATCGGGCTTCGGCATGGGCGGCCCGCCGGGCTGAGCGGGTGAATTGATCAGGCCTGCGCGGAAGCCGAGATCCTGCTGACACCTAAACAATCCGCAAACCCCGGCATCTTGAACGTGACAGTGAATCTCTGACCGTGTGAAGCGTTGCCTATAAGGCCGCTTTCAGCCGACGACGCCGCCACATCTGTAAGCCGCCACAGGCGAGCCCAGCAAGGGCCATGGCACACGTCGAAGGCTCAGGCACCACGGCCGCCAGTACGGAGAGATTGCCTGTCGTGGTACTAAACACAAGCCGCTGATTGTTCGCGGTCTCCGTCGACGTCCAGACGCCGTCCATGTCGGAGAACGTCAGCCCGGCGTATTCGCCCGTGGCGTCCAATCCGACGGCTGCGAAATTGCCCGTGTACAATGAGAAATTGCTGAATAGATTGAATACCGTTTGGTCGGCGTACATCCCCGACATGACGAGGTCTAAGGTGCCTCCGTAGGTCAGCCCGCCTGATCCTGTGCCAAACACTTGGTCATACAGACTTGCCGACGTGCCAGTGATCTCCATCGCCGTGTGCGAGCCGGCCAAGAGCGAGAGCGATCCCACCGTCAAAACACCGGGACTGTTTCCCGGTGCGAGTGTGCCCGACGAAGCCACGGTGACGTCGCCCAGAATCGTGCCACTGCCGCCGAGCAGGCCGCTGGCATTCACCGCGACGGCTGTGTTGCCAAGCTGGCCGTTGACGAGCAGTTTACCGCCGTCAACCGCAGTCGCGCCGGTGTAAGAACTGCTGCCTGAGAGCGTGAGGGTGCCGGTGCCAGCCTTCGTGAGGCCGCCGGAGCTACTGAGGATGCCGGAATAGGTCGTGCTCGTGTTGTCGTTGCCGGTGGTCAGCGTGGCGGAGCCGAGGGCGACGTTGAATCCGCCGGCGAGCGAGCCGACTGACTCGTTGCCGCCGAGGCTGAGGTTTCCGCCCGAGGAACCCGTGATGGCGACCTGATTGCTCGTGAACCGGCCTGCAGAGCCGAGCGTGAGCCCGCCGGCATTGAGGCTCACCGAGGTGGCGTCAGCCGTGCCGATGAGGCCGGAGTTGGCGGTAACGGTCATCGAGCCGCCGCCGAGGTTACCGGTCACGGTGCCGCCGCCAAGAGCATAGGTCGCGGCGGTGAGCTTGCCTGAGCCCAAGAGCGAACCGCTGGTGATCGTGAAACTGGCGACCGTGTCGGTGGAGCTACCGAGGTCGACGCTACCGCCGGCTACCGTCACCGCAGTCGAGTCGGAAAGAACATTCGAGGCGCCGTACGCGAGCACGCCGCCGTTGACGGCCGTGGCGCCGGTGTATCCGTTGCTGCCGGAGAGCGTGAGGGTGCCGAGCCCGAGTTTCGTGACCGCCCCCGATCCGCTGAGAACCCCCGTGTAGGTCGAGGCATTGGAACGATTGAAGACGACCGTACCGTTGTTGGCGAGAGTGCCGGAGCCACCGAGGAGAACGCCTGTGTTCGTGCCTGTTCCGATCTGAAGCGTGCCGCCGGCATTGAGGCTGATCGTGCCGGACGCCCCCCGAACAACGTTCCCTTTCACCACCACCAGACCGCCATTCCCGATCGTGAGCGAGCCAGTGCCGCCATCGGCGACAGTGAGGTTTGAGGAAAAGGACATGGTGCCGCCCGACACAGTCACGCTGCCGACGCTCCCCGCGTTCCTTCCGATGGAGCCGACCACCCCGCTGACGCTGCCACCCCCCGTCACGTCGAGCGTGGCGGAGCCGTCCCAGCCGACATAGGTAAAACTGCCGTTCGACCAGGTACCGCTGCTGACCGTCACCGACGCCTGGCCACCCGCTCCATAACCCAGGTAACTGGTTCCATTCCCGACATAGCCGCTATTGATCGAGAGCGTGCCAACACCACCATTCGTGTTGCCCAGATAGAGCGATCGCCCTCCGTTGTTACCGATCAACAGCCTGCCGGAGTCAACCGTGGTCGTCATGTCCAGACCGATTCCTGTGGAGACGGTCGTCCCGGTCAGCATCAGCGTTCCGGCATTCGTGAGCGAGAGTGTTCCGCTGCCGGTGAGAGCACTCGACATCGTGAGCGTGCCGCTCGTCTGGTTGAACTGGAGCGTGCCGTTGTCGGTGATGGCGCCCGTGATCGTTGCGCCGTTGTCCAACACGACCGTATCGCCGGGATTGATCGTGCCCCCGGCATAGGGCGATGTGTAGGTCGTCGTCGCGGCACGCGTTGACGGAGCACCGCCGAGCAGGCAGGCCCATACGACGAGCACGAACACAAGCGATTTCAATGCGTTACCTACCACGGTCACGAGCCTGTATTCCTACGCTCTCTCCAGCCGAATCCCGCGAATGGTGGCGTTCTACAACCCCCGAAAAACACGTACTTTCTATCGTCCCCGCCCCATTGTCAAATAACTGGTCATAATTCTTGAATTGACCGGAAAACCCGGCTGGCGACGGGAGCTCGTTTCGGGGACGCGAAGGAGTTCGGCCCGTGGCCACGAGTTTTTAACTTGTGGAATCGATGCTGGGGACACGGCCAAGTTGA
>CANETO010000283.1 GCA_947440895.1 Planctomycetaceae bacterium
GGCGGTATCCGCTCTGTTACGGTGGCCAGAACATGCGGTCGGTCGTGATCGATCCGCCGCGGCCGTTTACGGAACGGCTGCGGGCCGCCGGCTATCGCGTGCTCTGGCCCGGCAAGACCGACTTCAACGGCGTGCCGATGAAGGAACTAGCCGACGATCGCACGGAGTGGCTGGGCGGCCCCAAGCCTCAGGAACCGTTCTTCGCGTTTCTCAACCTGTCCGTCAGTCACGAGAGCAAGGTGAACGCCAACGAAAAGCAGCATGCCGAACACACCCGCGGGCTCGCGGCCGGGCAGCGGCGCGATCCGGCGACGGTCGCCCTCCCGCCGATCTATCCCGACGACCCCGTGGTGCGGCGGGCGGTGGCCAACTACCACGAACTGGTCACGGTGGTCGATGGCGAGGTGGGCCGGGTGATGGACTGGCTCAAGGAGCACGGTCTCGAGGAGAACACCGTCGTGATCGTCACGGGCGACCACGGCCGCGGCATGCCCCGCTTCAAGCGATCGGTCAAGGACAGCGGCACGCGGGTGCCACTGATTGTCCGTTGGCCGGGAACGATCCCACCCGGGACGGTCCGCGAAGACTTCGCCAGCTGGATCGACTTCGCTCCCACGGCCCTCTCGCTCGCAGGCGTGCCGATCCCGCCGGAGTATGACGGGCACTGCTTTCTGCCCACCGCCTCCCAGCCGCACCGCTATGTCTATTCGTTTCGCGACTGCATGGATGAGGACTGCGACCGGGTGCGTTCGGTCCGCGACGAGCGGTATCGCTACGTGCGGAATGCCACCACCGATCGGTCGGAGGCGGGGTATGTCACGACCGCCGAAGGCGGCCCGATCATGCAGGTCATCCGGCGGGAGGAGGCCGCTGGCCGGCTCAATGCCGTGCAGTCGGTGTTCGTCGCGGCCTCCCGCGACCGGGAATGGCTCTTCGACACCGAGGCCGATCCCTGGGAGGTGCACAATCTCGCTGGCGATCCCGCCTATGCGACGAAGCTCGTCGAACTGAGAGATGCCTGCCAGAAGTGGGTGGAGCACTGCGGGGAATTGGGCGAACTGGATGCCGACGCGCTCGTGCAGCGGGGCATCATCGAGCCGCGGGATCCGAAATACGCGGAACGCATCAGGGCTCGTGAACTCAAGACGGCCACCAAGACGGCCGTCGAGACCGCGTCGAAGTCGGCGACGCCAGCCGCTCAAGCTGACTACGCCCTCTGTGTGCCGGCGCATTACAGCTTTGGCACCACGGTGGATGCGGCGGGGAACGTGCTCTTTACTGAATTCAGCCATCGGCGGATCTGCAGATGGAAGCCGCCTGCGGGAGAGCTCAGCGTGGTGCAGGCCCGCGATCTGCCGGGCATGTTTGGCATCGCCGCGGGGGCCGACGGCGAACTGTTCGTGGCGCAGGATCTCGGCGACACGGGCAACCCCGGCAAGATCCTGAGGCTTTTTGCCGACGGACGCGAGACTCCGGTCGTGGAGCAGATCACGCGGCCGCGGCAGTTGGCCTGCGACGCAGAGGGCAATCTCTGGGCGGTGCTCGAAGGGGGACGGGTGATCACCTGGCGAAGGGGCACCGGCGCGGTCGAGGAGGTGCTCACCGCGATGTCGCCGGTCAGCGGGGTGGCGGTCGGAAAGGACGGATCGGTCTATGTCAGCGAATACGGTCAGTTCGACGTTGCCCCCGAGGGCTATTCCCGTCCGGTGGCCCCAGGGCGGGTGAAGGTCCGGCGTCCCGATGGCACGGAGACGGTTCTCGCCACGGGATTCTGGCGGGCCCGCGGGCTGGCGATCGACGGAGAGACGCTCTTTCTCTGCAGCGAGTCGGATCGTGAAGACCATGGCAATGCCGGGCAGTTGGTGCAGGTGGATGCCCAGACAGGGAAGACGACCATCGTTCTCGACGGAGTTGATTACCCACAGTTTCCCGCCGTCGGCCCGACCGGAATCGTCTTCTTCACGCTGGCCCGCGACAACCAGCTCGTGTCGTTTGATCCCAGCAGTCCCTTCCATGCGGCGGCTCCGCCGGCCGAAATGGTGCAGCGCACCGGTCTCGAGAAAGCCTGCGTGCGGGGCGGCAGCATCGGTTGGGAAGCCTCGGCGGCAGGCGTGCCCTTCTCCATTCGGGCCCAGGAGCTTTCCATCGCCGGCCACTTCCAACCCGCAGCCGGCAGCGCACGCATGGAAGGCTGGTTTGAGATTCCGGCCGAGCGATTTCAGTTGAACCCGAACGATCTCTATCCCCATCACGATGCCGAGCATCCTGGCCCGGGGCTGTTTGAGCTGCCGCATGTGGAATCGACCTGCGGTTCCGGGCGGCTGCAGCTGGATGTCCTGCCGCAGCGGCGGCACCAGGGCTGCCGCTGGCCGATGCAGCATGTCGGTACGAGCGAGGAATCCCCAGCCCCCGGATTCAGTGAACAGCCCGAGGCTTTTCGATTCTATTTCCGCTGGACTGCGGCACCGTGACGGTGGCTGATTTCGGAATGATCTCGTCGATGGCGACGGCCCGGTGCTCGCGTGCCGACAGGTATGCCGCATCGACCAGGGCCATGGTGAGCAGGTTGTCGGCGCCCGTTGCCGTGGCGGGGGCTGTGCCTTCGAGGTCGCGGAGCAACTCGGCCATCGGCCCAATGAAGGCATCGGGAAACCATGCTTCGGGCCACCTCGGACGCTGCCACCCGCCGGACGTGGTGGTGGTGTAGTCGAGCGTGCTGGGCTGCCGTTCGGGGTACTTCGGCCAGCCGATATCGCCAAGAGCCAGTCCAGCCGTGCCTTCCACGCGAAATCGCACCGAGAGGTCGGCCTCGGCCCCTTCGCGGGCCGGCCCGGCCCAGACGTCGTCGATCGCGAGACACCGCAGCCCGGAGTCGTATTCGAGAATCAGAAGGCAGATGCCGTCATCGTGGGGAAACCGCTGCGCCGTTCGTGGATCGGGGCGGATCGAGGCGAACACGCGGGCCGGGTTACCGAACCAAAACCGAAACGTGTCGAGGTGGTGGATCGACATGATTCGCAGCGTCAGCCAGCCCAGCCGTTCCTGCCAGTCCATCCAGTGGGGTATCGCCCGCATCTCGATCGTTGCCAGCACGGGCTCTCCCAGTGTGCCGAGTGTGAGAAGGTGGCTGCAGGCACGCACGGCGTGGTCGTACCGCATGTTCTGGTTCACCACGAGCCGGACGCCGGCCTCGTCGCACGCGGCCACGAGCCGCTGCGCCTCCGGATAGCTGCATGCCAGTGGCTTTTGTGCCAATATCCCGCGGATTCGCGGGCTTCGCTGGATGGCTTCCGTGATGATCGTCGGCTGCACGTCGGGTGGGACTGCGATGTCGATCACCTCGACGGCCGGATGGTCGAGCAGTTGCCGGTAGTCGCCGTATGCCAACGCGATCCCGTGCCGCGAGGCGACAGCCTGCGCTGTTTCAAGCCGCTGCGCCGCAATTGCAACTGGATTGAGGCCGTTTGCGCGATAGGCCTCAAGATGGCAGTCGGCCATGATGAAGCCCGCGCCGATGCAGCCGATCCCCACGCTGCGATCCTGCGGGAGCAGGGGAAGGTGATCGGGGGGGCCGGCAGCTTCGCTCATAAAACTTTCGTCAAGAACCCGAAAACCATCAGTCGGACGCCTCATCAATGTCTTCTTCTCGGGCTCCGGCAGTCAATTCCGCGAGGATTGAGTGGACGCGATGAACGCCGCCTCCATCGCTCCGGCAGTCGAAATCCAGGAAGGGAAGTGCCGCCACGGCAGAAAGCCGGGAAATACAGGCACTTTTCGGCGTATCCCTGGAAAACCCCGGGCTCCGCCGTCGCACGATGGCTCGGCCACC
>CANETO010000284.1 GCA_947440895.1 Planctomycetaceae bacterium
CGCCGAGCTGCTCGATCCGCTGCTGCATTCCCTGCAGGCCATCGGGGGCCGCCGCCACGGGGCGACCGCCTGCGTGAGTGCCGCCGCGTCGGGGGTGGGCCTTGGCAGTGGCTCCCTCCTGGACGCCAATGAAGAAGCTGAACACCAGCGACAGCATCGCCATCGCGAAGATGTCGACGAGCAACTGGTTGACGAAAACGATCATCCCCGTGCGAAATGGGATCTTCCAGAAGACGACCTGCACGATCCCCCCGACGCAGAGGGCAAACAACACGGGCAGGTAGCGGATCAACGGCACGAAGCCGAGCACGTGCCACTTCAGGCCCTGCGGCTCCAGCATCCAGTTCCAATAGTGGTAGCCCGGCGGAAAGGCGATGCCCAGCTGCGGGGCCTGCATCATGCGGGCAAACACGTAGCCAGAGACGTCGTAGGTAAAATAGACGGCCAGCCCCATCGCGATGATGGTTTTCAGGGCGCCGAAGAGCGTGCCCGGGCCATCATCCGTCCAGAACGCGGTCACGCGAACGAGCACCAGGATGGCGATCGGGATCATCAGCAGCCAGTAGAGGATCACCAGCAGACTGGAATGCTCGATAACAGGGATCAAACCGCACCTCGTGGTTCAAGAATCGCGTGGATCTGGGTCGCCAGACCAGTCACGCTGGGCAGGGCAGGCTGTATGCCACGGTTGTAGTCATTGGCGGGGTCGTGTGCTTGGGACTTTTAAAAAAGCGGCTTTATTTGTCTTGCCGCACGTTTTCAACGTGGGGAATCTGAGTCGGGCCAACGGGCAAGTTGAAAACTTGCCCCCACGGGGGACAGGCACGAATCGTACCGCTGCCGCCGGCAGCGCCCCATTTTCGGTGTCGCTACCGTGGCTTGTGGCCGCGGAGCCATTCCGGCCAGATGCACCAGGCATCGAAGCCGGCAGGCGGCTGCTTGCCGATGTAGTCGTCGCATTCGCCGCCCACCACGCAGGGCAGCGGCTTGCAGCACTGGCCGCTGGCAGCGAGCTGGTCGAGCCGTAGCTGCCAGCCGCCGCCGAGGGCGCGGTAGAGCTGGATCATGCCGCGGGCCACATCGCCGATGTTGTCGTTGAGCCGGATCTGCTCCTCGACCTGGTTCTTCTGCACGACGAACACGCGATTGAAGTCAGCCGTGCCTTCCTTGTACTGAATCTGGACGAGCTCGACCGACCGCGTCGCAGCCGCAAGCGCCACCCGCTGTTTGTCTGTCGCCTCCCGGGCCTTGAGAAAAGTGATGATGCCGTCTTCGGCCTCGCGACCTGCCCGCAGCACCGTCTCCTGGTAGCGGGCCGCGAGCCCCTGGAACTTCGCATCCTGCTGGCGGATGTTGTTGAGCAGGCGACCGTAGTTGAGGATCTTCCAGTCGACGATCGGAGCGATCAGGCCGAACTGCGAGTCGGATTCGAAGAGCTGGCCGATCTCGTTGGCGTAGACGCCGAGGTAGCCGTTGATCGAGAACGCGGGATAGAGATCGGCTTCGGCGACGCCGATTTGGGCGGACTGCGCGGCGAGTTCCCGCTCCGCCGCGCGGACGTCGGGCCGCCGTCGCAGCAGATCGGCGGGAATGCCAGCTTCCAGGGCCGGTGGTGATCCCGGGATCTCCGCCGCGCCGAGCCGCCCGGCGAGGTCCTCGGGCGGAATGCCCAGCAGCATGCAGAGCGCGTTGGCGGCCACGCGGGCCTGCTGCTCGTAGCCTGGAATCGAGGCCTCGGTCTGGGCGAGGTTGAGCGTCGCCTGCGAGACGTCGATTTCGCTGGTAACGCCCCCCTGGAAACGGTTGGTTGCCAGTTCCAGCGACTGCTGTTGGATGATTGCCATTCGCCGCAGGTCGGCCACCTGCTTGGAGGCGATCCGGTATTCCACGTAGCGCTGGGCCACGTCGGCGATGAGCGTCACGAGCACGCCGTCGTATTCCTCCACACTCGCCTGATATTTGCCCTCAGCGGACTCGATGTTTCGCCGCAGCCTGCCCCAGACATCGAGCTCCCACGACAGGTTGAAGCCCGTCTGCCAGACGCTGAAGCTGTTGTTGCCAAGCGCGCTGAGCGCGCCAACGTTCCGGCTGAGCACCCACCGATCGTAGGCCGCGACCGCCCCTTGCGCCTGCGGAAAGAATCCGCCCACCGTGATGTTGTAGGCCGCCCGGGCCGCGAGCACGCGGAAGCCCGCTTCCCGCAGTGAGAGGTTGCCCTCGTAGGCCTGGAGCACCAGCCCATTGAGCACCGGATCGTTGAACTGCTCCCACCAGAGCGTCTCGACGTCCGACATCGACCGCACCTGCGCGTCGCCGGAATCGATCCACTCGCTCTCCACCGGCGCCGGAGGCCGCATGTATTCCGGCCCGACCATCATGTTGTTGCGCCAGTATTGGCTCCACGACGTGCAGCCCGATGTGGCCAGCGCGCACGCCGCCACGAGCAGGCAGATCGCCTGGCGTTGCAACGAACGTGTGATGGAATGACTCGTCACGAACGATTCGTCCGATCCGGGGAGTCGGCTAGGCCGGCCTGTCGCCGACCCGTGGCAGGGGCTGAGAAAAAGACGTTTCATCGCTGAAATCGTGCGGTTCGCTACGCCGTCGTGAGGCAATTTTTCAAACTGGCGAGGCAGGGCAGAGGCTGGGGGTTTCGGGGAAAATGCTGGCCGCTAAAACTCTCTCGTCCTCCTAGAGTGACGTCGCAGGAGGCGCGATGTGCGGGGCGCTGGTATTTTGGTGGTTCCCCGCAGTTTCTTCGTGGGGTGATCCCATCTCGCGCCGCTGCGGCGTCAGATGGGCAGACTTAAAGCACGTCACGAGTTAAGGAGTGGAGATGAAGTCAGTCATGGACCGGCTGCTGTCGATCGCGGTGATGGTCACGGCTTTGGTCGCGTGTGAGGCCCTTCGCGCCGTCGATGCCAACAGCCCATCAGTGACAGAACTCACGATCGAGCAGGCGATGGAACTCGCCGGCAGGCATGGTGATCTGGAACTCGACCACCTCCGTGTTCTGTCGCCGCAGGTGGCCGACCTGCTCGCCCGTTCCAACGGTTCGATCATGCTCAACGGCCTGACGTCGCTCTTGCCGGAGTCGGCCGCCGCACTTTCGCAGCCTGACGTTTTCCTCGAACTTGATGGTCTCACCGAACTGCCACTCGATACCGCCCTCGCCCTCGTCACTCCCACCAGCCCACGGGCCCTCTCGCTCCGAGTCCTCACGGCCATCAGCGACGAAGTTGCCGAACGCATGGGCCAGCACAACGGCTACCTGCGGCTGTCGGGCTTGGAGCTGATCACCGACCGCCAGATCGAACTTCTTGCCACGCATCGCGGCTACCTTGGGCTCTCGGGCCTAAAGCAGCTTTCCAACCGGGCGGCGACGGCGCTTGGAAAACACAAAGGGATGCTCGGGCTCAACGGTCTCACGACGTTCTCGCCAGAGGCGGCCACGGCCCTTGCCACACATGCCCAGTTTCTGCGGATCGACGGCCTGAAAACAATATCTGACGAGGTTGCCATGGCCCTGGCGAAGCATCAGGGCCCGCTGGGGCTCCACGGGATCACCACGCTCTCTGATGTCGCGGCCGAGTCGCTCGCCCGACACGAAGGCACCCTCTATCTCATGGGTCTGGAAACGCTTTCCGATAAGGCCGCCACGTTGCTTAGGGCTAACCCAGGGGCCCGCCTGCCGGCGCGGTTCCGTCCGCAGCCTCCGGCGGATCCGCAGGTGTCCGCGTCTGTCGATGCACCGCCCGCTCCGCCCTCCGACCACCAGTCAGAACGCACCAAAGAACTCATCGCCGCCGGCCG
>CANETO010000285.1 GCA_947440895.1 Planctomycetaceae bacterium
TGCCGAGAGTCGCACCCGCGGCCCGCAGGCCAGAAGCCTGTTCTCCGGGTCACGGGCGATGAGTTCGGGCGTGGCCCGCGAGCTCTGTCGGTAGGCGGCGCTCGTGACCATGAGCCGAATCAGCGCCTTCGTATCCCAGCCGTGGTCGACCAGTTCATAGGCCAGCCAGTCGAGCAGTTCCGGATGGCTCGGCAGTTCGCCTTGGCTGCCGAATTCCTCGCTCGTCGAGACGATACCGATGCCGAAGAGCCGCTCCCAGAGCCGGTTGACAACAACGCGGGCGGTGAGTGGATTGTGCGGGTCCACAAGCCACTTCGCCAGCACGAGCCGATCGAGCCGGCCCCCCTCAGGCACCTCGGCCCGGGGGAACACCGCCGGCACACTCTCAGCCACCTCGGGCCCGAGATCCTGCCAATTGCCCCGATGCTGGAGCTTCGTGACCCGCCTCTTGTCGCCGGCGAGTTCCTCCATCACAGGCACGGTCACCGGCTTCACGCCGTCGAGCTTCTTCCGCAGGGCGGCGACGAGGTCGCGGGCCGGCCGGAACTCCGGCGGCTCGATGGCACCCTGCGCCGGCGGTGGAATCCTCGACTCGATCTCGGCGATTTTCTTTTCGATCTTTGCCCGCCGCGTAACGGCTGGCTCCCAGGGAATTTCAACAACTGGGGCCTCGTCCTGACGATCGGCGTCGGCTGTATTGTTCAGGATCGCGTAGAGGCCGAAGTATTCCTGCTGGGCAAGGGGATCGTACTTGTGGTCATGGCACTGGCAGCACGCGATCGTTGTGCCCATCCAGGTGCTCATCGTGGTGTTGACGCGATCGACGATCGCCACCGACCGAAACTCCTCATCGATCGTGCCCCCCTCGCTGTTGGTCAGCGTGTTGCGATGAAACCCGGTGGCGATCCGGTCGTCGAGCGTCGCGTCCGGCAGGAGATCGCCGGCGATCTGTCGAATCGTGAACTCGTCGAAGGGCATGTTGGCATCGAACGCTCTCACCACCCAATCCCGCCAGCCCCAGATCGTCCGCGGACCATCGTCGGCATAGCCGGCGCTGTCGGCATAGCGGGCGAGATCGAGCCACTGCCTCGCCATGTGTTCGCCGTAGCCATCATGGGCGAGGAGCCGGTCCACAAGTTGTTCCACCGCATCGGGAGCCGGGTCTGCAACGAAGGTGTCAACCTCTTCAGGGCTCAGCGGTAGCCCCGTGAGATCAAGCGCAAGCCGGCGGGCCAGCGTCGCCCGATCGGCCTCGGGCTGCGGGGAGAGTCCCTCGGCTTCGAGCCGCGCCAGGATGAACCGGTCGATGTCGTTCTCCGGCCAGGCTGCATGCGTCACGGTGGGCAGGGGCGACCGTTGCGGCGGCACGTACGCCCAGTGCGGCTCGTAGGTCGCGCCGGCAGTGATCCAGTTTTTCAAGAGTTCGACCTGCCTCGCCGGCAGTCGCTCGCCCGCGTCGGGTGGCGGCATCACGAGGTCGGGATCATCGGAGGTGATCCGGGCGATGATCTCGCTCTCCTCCGGACTGCCTGGCACGATCGCCGCATGGCCGCCCAGGTCGGCCGTCGCCCCCGCGAACGTATCGAGCCGCAGGCCGTCGTCGCCACCGCCCTGCCGGGAGCTGGCGTCCGGGCCATGACACCGCACGCAGCGGTTGGAGAGGATGCCCTTGATGTCGCGGGTGAACGAGACCGGGGCCGATGACGCTACCGACACGGGCAGAAAACACGCTGCCGCCACGCACACCATGCGGCACCACCGGAAACCACAGCTGTGCACCATTGGGTCAGTCCTTTGGAAAACACCCACTTTTGCGTCGGGCGTGCCACAGCACCAGCCCGACGCAGCCCCCACGAGCACCGCCCGCGGGTCGATCGGCGGATCGATCCTCTTCTACTGTATCGTCCGTTCGCAGCCGAACCAGGATAGTGGGGCCTACACCCGCGGGATTTCGAAGCCTTCGCGGGGTTTTCGCGCAGCCATCGCGGCCGCCTGCTCGTCGCCCACAATTGTTTCCGTGGCGGGGTCCCACTTGATCTTCCGGCCC
Organism: Planctomycetaceae bacterium; assembly: GCA_947440895.1. Classification (GTDB taxonomy): domain Bacteria; phylum Planctomycetota; class Planctomycetia; order Pirellulales; family UBA1268; genus CAMCQY01. The sequence goes on from CANETO010000285.1 coordinate 2,048, forward strand.
AAACGGCCGGCGATGGCCGCCAGATGGCAGGTGTTCATCGCCACCACATGGCTGAAGACATCCGATACCGGCAGGCCACCCTCGCGAATACAGCGGTAGAAGTTCTGCTTGTGTCCCTCGAATGGCTTGCCCTTGTAGAGCTTGACCACGTCGGCATCGGTGAACTGATCCTTGTCCCACTCCTCCTCGATCGGCTTGCCCGTGATCTTGTCACGGTTGACATACAGTCGGCCCTTCGTGCCCTCGAACAGGATCCCGTTGTCGGAGGTGCTGTCGATCACCATTTCCACGCCATTGGCGAACTTGCACGGCACGGCAAACTCGTGCGACGTGTTGTAGCAATCGTCGACGGTGGCGTAGCCGTTCTCGTAGGGCACCGGGTGCTTGACGTTGGTGCCGTCGATCTCGATCGGCCCCTTCCCCTTCGCGTCCTCCCGGAGGGCCCACTGGGCGATATCGACATGATGGGCGCCCCAATCGGTGAATTTTCCGCCGGAGTATTCGTACCACCAGCGGAATTCGTAGTGGCAGCGCTTCTCGCGGTAGGGCACCAGCGGGGCCTGTCCCAGCCACATCTCCCAGTCGAGCGGCTTCGGCACCTCGGCCACCTCGAACGGTCCGCCGGTGGGGCCACCGTTGATGCCGACAGTGACCTTCTGGATCTCGCCGAGCAGCCCCTTGTGGACCATGTTCACGGCGCGGAGGAACTGGTCCTTCTGGCTGCGCTGCTGGGTGCCGATGAAGAACTGCAGCTTGGGATATTTCTCCGCCGCGGCGCGGGCCAGTCGGTTTTCCTCGAGCGTGAGTGAGAGTGGCTTTTGGCAGAAGACATGCTTGCCTGCCTGCAGGGCTTCGATGGCGATCTTCACATGCCAGTGGTCGGGGGTGACGATGCTCACCACATCGACATCGGGACGGTCGAGCACGCGGCGGTAATCACGGTAGACGTCGGCCTTCCCCTTGCCGATAGAGTCGTCGTTGCGGGCCTGCTCGGCATGCTGATTGTCGACATCGCAAACGGCGACAATGTCGCCGAACGTGGCATGGTCGCGGGCGTCGCCTGTGCCCATGGAGCCCGTGCCGATGCAGGCGATCCTTAGCCGGTCAGTAGCCGCATTGTTGGCAAACGCGGTGGCCATCCACGGCACGTAGGGCACCATGCCGCTGGTGGTCGCCGCCGCAGCACCCGCGGCAGCACTGCCGAGAAATCCCCGCCGTGTGGTACGAACGCCCTTTGCCATGGTCGATGCTCCTGATCTCGTGTCCGATTGTGCTGTCCAATTTCCTGACCGCGTGGTCAGCATTACTATGGTGGCATCATCGCCTCGTAGCAAGTGCAAGCCACGACCAACTCGACGAGCCGTCGATACCTCTCATCTGGAGACTCGCATGAACACGATCGAATTCAGTTGGTGGCGGCTCGCCGTGCTCGTGACGGCTGTCGCTGGGCCATTGCTGACCGGATCGGCACCTGCCGCTCCGCCCGACTCCTCTGTGACAGCAATCGCCACGATCGGGGAACGCGATTGGCCCTGGTGGCGTGGGCCATCCCATGACGGCCACGCTCCCGCAGGACAGACGGTGCCGCTCACCTGGTCCGACACGGAGAACGTGGTGTGGACCGCCGACGTGCCGGGACGCGGCACCAGTTCACCGACCGTCGTTGGTGACCGCATCTACCTCACGAGCTGTGACGAGCCCACGGGGAGCCAGTCGGTCTACGCCTTCGATCGTGGCACGGGGCAGCTCGTCTGGAAGCAGCA
>CANETO010000286.1 GCA_947440895.1 Planctomycetaceae bacterium
GGCGATGGTGCGGGCGCGGCGGTCGTATCTCGCCACGGCCGAGATCACGTCACGCGGGTGTTGGGACTCAAGCGCAATCCGCGTGATCATGGGCCGCTCGCCGGCCAGCGGCTGCGTGTCGCGGATGATGAGCGCGAGGTCGGGGCCAATCTCCCGGGAGGCGGTGCCGCCCGCTGACTGCTGGGGAGCCGGGAGTTCCAGGGCCGCGTCCCCACCGGTGGCCGCTGGCTGCGGCGTGGCCTGTTCGGTGGACTTCTTTTTGTCTTCCGCACCTCCGTCATCGGGTTTGAGAATCAGAGGCACGACCTGGCCGCCTGCACCGAGTGTCACGCCCACCGCCCGCGCCAGTGGCCTGCCAGTGAACCGACCGTCGAGCAGCGCCGCCGCCGTATCGGCCCAGGCCCGCTCACGGTCGCGTGGCGTCTGCGTGCCGGGGATCGAATGGAGTTCGACGTCGACCTTGCGAACGTCGCCTCCCTGGCCGTCAAGCCCCAGTTGCCAACCCGTCACCCGTGCGGACTGGCCGTTGAGCGAGATGCGGGAAAGCGTTGCCTCGTTGACGACAACGCCACGCACCACCTGGGAGGCCCGTGAGGCCCGCACCCAGCCGTCCTCGCCCGTGATTCCCGAGACGCTGCCCGCGCCGCCACGCACCGCGACGATCACGCCGCGATCCAAGGGCAGCGGCAGCGAAGCCTGTGCCTTCTCCGCGTACTCGTCGGCAGCGAGCATCGCGCTGAGGATCGCTGCGTTGGCCTTGTCTCCGGAGGACGAGCGTCGCAGGGGCACCACCTGGAGTGCGAGGACTCCACCACGCCACGGCAGGTCACGCGTGGGGATGGAGACACCCTCGCTGAGCTTGGTGCCATCAGGCAGTCGTACGGTCACCTGCGCGGGATCGAATCCCAGCGTGAGCGTCGCCGCAGCAGGCACGCTGCTGGTGTCTGAAACAGAGATCTGGACGTCGGTGGCGATACCGAGTCGGGTCGGCGTGGAATCAGAACGTTCTACCCGCAGTCCATACCGGGTGGCGGTGGTCCAGCGGGGCAGTCCGGCGAGTACGCGATCGCCCACCACGGCGGCGTCCCGGGGGTCGATCATCCGCAGCAGGCCGCCGACGCGGTCGGAATCGATGGCGTTGGCCGGTTCCTTGACTGTGTCGTTCATCCGGGCGGCCGCCGCAGCCGCCCGCTCGAAGAGTCTCGCCATGCGAGACGCGAGTTTGGCGGCGGCTTCGCCGGCGGTGGCGTCATCCCCTGCGACGTTGTCGAGCGCGGCGATCGCCCGTCGGGCGGCGGCGATGTCGTCGAGCGTTGGCTGAAGTATCGCCGGTGCGCGGGTCTGGCCCGCCGTGGCGTTGATTCCCGAGGCATCCATGAGATCGAGGATGGCCGTTGCGAGCGAGGCACAGTTTTTCAATGCGGCTCGGTCGATTGGACGGGCGGGGGCGGACGGCAGCGGCGGGCGGCCATCTGCCTTCAAGCCCGCACCCTTGTCGCTTGAATCAGTGGCGTCTGCTGTTTTTTCGTCCGCGGCAGGGGCGGCGGGCGTAATGGGTAGGAGCTTGGCCCGTTGGGCGGCGTCAGGCAGTCGCGACCGCAGCAAGATCATGCGGTCGTGGAGCGGAATCTGTGCCGACGAGCCCGCCTCGACGGTCGCGCTCGCGAGTAGTTTGTCCTGAAGGGACCGCATCAACGACGTCTGCGAGAGCATGCTCTGTGTGGCAGTGGTGAGCGGATCGAGGCGGGCGTCGTCGTGGTCGGCTGGTGGGATCGACGGCGTCTGAGCGATCGCATTGCTCAAGCGGGCGATACTGTCGATGAACCGATCGATCACAATCGGCTCGATCAACTGCAGGCCAGCACCGCCGGAGAGTTGACCAATGACATCGAGCATGGCCCAGCCGAGTTCGACCGCGTCATTGCGGGCGGCGGTGGCGGCCTGGAATGGCTTAGGGGCTGCGGACCAAGCCTGCGGGATGCCGGCCAGATTGGCCGCCCGACGGGCGCCGGCCAGTGCCTCGGCGGGAGGTGAACCAGTAAGAGAGCTTGCCTCGGTCGATGACGGGGTGGCGATTCCGGCCATCATCGCCTGGAATCGCTGCAGCGCTGTCCGGGCGCGCTCTGCCGCGGGACCCTCGAAGCCCGCATCCGTTGTCGCGGCGGCGACGAAAGAGGCCGCCTGCCGCCAGAGGTGTGGAGCAAAGTCGACGACAGACGGCTGTGGAACCAACGCGGGCGGCGGGCCGACGCGGTTGGTCACGGAGAGGAGAAGATCCCAGGGATCGGTACTGCGAGGCGTGGCCGCTATGGTCGGTGCCGTTGCCGGCACCACGGTGGCGGGCTGTGGTCCAGCAGGAGTTGTTTGTGCCTGGGGGGCCGCTCCCTGAGCTGCCGGCTGCGACGCGGTTGCCTGAGACTGTGGTGCAGTGCCGGAGCCTGCGACTGCCGCCGCTGCTGTCGCGCCATTCTGCAAGGCCGTCGCCCCGGAGGCCACGGTCGCGGGTACTGCAGCCGTGATGGCCGCGGCTGCCGCGGATTCCACAGGAGCCGCCACGCCCGCAGCGACGGCTGCGATCGGAGCGACGGCTGCGGTCGGAGCGACTACCGGCGGCGGCACCGTGGTCGCGGGGGCCGCCGCAGCAGGGGCCGGTGACGCCGGTTTTCCCGGCGTCATGCCGGGAATGAGGCGGCGCAGGGTTGCCAAAGCGCCCGCGCCAGTTGTGGGTGCCACCCGCACCAGCCGGATGTTGCGAGGAATGTCGCGGACCGCGACTCGCCCGACGCCGAGTTTCCAGACCGCGGGCCGTTGCGGTGCGCGTCCGCCGGTCGCCCGGCGCGACCACTCGGACGTCCACGCGACAACGAACGGGGCCAGTTCGTGCAGTTCGACAACGCGATTACCGTCGCCCCAGGGGGACTGGTCGGCGGCTCCCGCGAGGCCCTGTTCAAGGGCGGCCGCGAAGAACGTCCGCTTCGCGGTGCCGCTCGCGCCTGAATACTGAAGGTTGTCGTGCGACGCGAGCAGCCAGTTCTGGCCATTGGCCCGGAGCGGTGGGGCCTTGAAATCCTTGTCTAACTGCTGCGGCACCTGACCGCATAACACGCCGATTCTCGGGTCCCAGCGGAGGCTCCCGAGATCCATCGCGACCAGCGTCGTCAGGCTTGCCGCGGAGCCGATCGACTCGACGATATCACGGCAGGGCACCAGTTCACGGAGCCCTTCGCCCCGCAGGGTCGCGTCTGCCGCCACCATGCAGGCATGGCCGCCGAGTGGATCAGGGCGTTCATTTCCGTCGGCGTCGAGCAGCGGGGGAGGCACAAGACACTGGCCACGGACATAGGCGATCATCGAATCCTTGCCGCGGAGAGGCATTTCGACGCAGAGACCGTGCAGTCGGTCTCTCATCGCCTCCACCGTGTCGAAACCCTTGATCTGCAGCAGTTCGCCTGACATGGACGGCGCCAGGCGGCCTGACAGCGATGACGCGAGCGCTGTCGTGTCTTGGCGTGCGAAAGGCACCGTCGGCAGCACATCCGGCGAATAGTCGTCGACGATCAGGGCGATGCCGGCGGTTTGCCAGGAGAACAGTGGCGCCACGATCAGCGCCGTCGAGAGCAGGAGCGCCGCCAGAGCCGCCAGGGCAAGGGCCGCACCGGTCGCGACCCTGCGCGATGCCGGTCGGGATGCCGCAGCGGTGCCTGCCCGCCAACGGTCCTGACGCTCCCGAAGGGCATCGACGTTCGATCCAGAGGGCTCGGCGTTGGTGTGAGATGACTCGGTCATGGAGAACTATCCAAAGAGTGA
>CANETO010000287.1 GCA_947440895.1 Planctomycetaceae bacterium
AGTCTTGACCTCACCACGGTTGTCGATCGGTTCGCCGAGCAGGTTGAACACCCGCCCCAGCGTGGCCGGGCCCACCGGCACGGAAAGCGGGCCACCCGTATCGACGACGTCGGCGCCGCGGATCAAGCCGTCTGTGCTGCCGAGGGCCACGCATCGCACCTTGCCGCCGCCGAGGTGCTGCTGCACTTCGCCGACCAAGTGGAGCGACACGCCCTTCTTCTCACTATCAATGCGGACGGCGTTGTAGATCGCCGGGATGCCATCCTCGGCAAACTCGACGTCGAAGGTCGACCCGATCACCTGCGTGACATGTCCGATGGTCCTGCTCGCTGCCTTGGTCGCCGTCGCCATGATGGTTCCTATTTTTGTGACGAATGAATTGAGGGTTGTGATGGTTCTGGAATGTCGGCCGCGCCGTCGGCGTTCAAGCCGTGTGCTTGTACGAGTTTATTGTTTGAGGGCCTCGACGCCGCCGAGGATCTCCATGATCTCGCCGGTGATCTGCGACTGGCGGGCCCGGTTGTATCGTCGCGAGAGATTCTTGATCAGACCGGCGGCGTTCTCGCTTGCGGCCTTCATCGCCACCATGCGGGCCACCTGCTCGCTCACGGCTGCGTCGAGAAAACACTTGAAGAGCCGCGAGAGAAAGCTCGCCGGCAGGATCTCCTCAAGAATACTCTCGGCCGAGGGATAGAAGTCGTATTCCTGCGACGCGAGTTGGGCCGGTGAACCGGCCTCGACCACGGATCCCGTGGTGACGGTGCCAACAGCTTCCGGGGCCTTCAACGGCAGGAGCATCTCCGTGACCGCCTCCTGCCTGGCAATGCTGTGGAAGCGGGTGTAGACGACGTCGAGCCGGTCGATTTTTCCGGCGGCGTAGGCGTCGAGATAGGCGCGGCCGATCGGCATCACGGCGTCGAACGACGGCTTGTCCTCAAACTCGGTATACCGCTGGTCGATGTCAATGCCGCGGAACTTCAGCGACGAGATGCCACGCTTGCCCGACACGGCCACATCGGCATCGACCCGCTCGCTCTTCCACTGACCGAGCATCGCCACGGACTGCCGGACGATATTCGAGTTGTAGCCGCCGCAGAGGCCGCGGTTGCCGGAGAGCACGAGCACGGCCGTACGCTTCGTGGGACGCACGTCGAGTAGCGGATGGACGACGCTGGCACCGGTGCTCGCGATATTTTCCAGGATCTTCACGAGTTGCTTCGTGTAGTCCCGCGCAGCCACTGACCGATCCATCGCCTTCTTGAACCGCGCGGTGGCGATCAGCTCCATGGTGCGCGTGATCTTGCGGATGTTCCGTACGGAACGCCTGCGCCGATCGAGTGCTCTTGCCTTGGCCATGCTGTCAAACCTTCAAACGGGAACGAACGTCTGGATCTCTCACGCGGAGCTGTCAAACTCGTGGACTGTCGGGCCCATGCCCGGCCTGTGTTACCTCGCGGCTCCTGCCAGCGTCCGCGGGCTGGTCTTCGTGGCCCACTGCCGCTTGAACTCCGCGATAGCTGCCTCCAGTTGCCGCTCCGATTCGGCGTCGAATTCCTTTGTCTGCTCGATCTTGGCACGAAGCTCGGGCACCTGGTCGCGGATGAAGGTCAGGAACCCCTTCTCCCAGTCGGCGACCTCCTCGCGTTTGACGGTGTCCAAGTGACCACGGGTACCGGCGTAGATCGAGAGCACCTGATCGACCACGTCCATTGGCTGATACTGGCCCTGCTTGAGCAGTTCGACCATCCGATAGCCGCGATCCAGCCGCGACTGGGTGGCCGCGTCGAGGTCGGTGCCGAGCTGGGCAAACGCCTCCAATTCCCGGAAGCTCGCCAGGTCGAGACGCAGACCGCCGGAGACCTTCTTCATCGCCTTGGTCTGGGCGGCACCGCCCACGCGGGACACCGAGATGCCGACGTTCATGGCCGGACGCTGGCCAGCGAAGAACAGGTCGGGCTGCAGGTAGATCTGACCGTCGGTGATCGAGATCACGTTGGTGGGAATGTAGGCCGAGACCTCGCCTTCAAGCGTTTCGATGATCGGGAGCGAGGTGAGCGAGCCGCCCCCCTTCTCCTTCGAGAGCTTGGCCGACCGTTCCAGCAGTCGGCTGTGGGCATAGAACACGTCGCCTGGGTAGGCCTCACGTCCGGGCGGCCGCCGCATGAGGAGCGAAAGCTGCCGATAGGCGGTGGCCTGCTTCGAGAGATCGTCATAGACGATCAACGCATGCTCGCCGTTGTACATGAAGTATTCGGCCATTGCCGTGCCCGAATAGGGGGCGATGTATTGCAGCGGAGCAGCCGTGCTGGCCCCCGACACGATTACCGTCGTGTAGTCCATCGCGCCGTACTTCCGCAGGATGTCGATGGCCACAGCCACCGAGGAATCCTTCTGGCCGACGGCGACGTAGAAGCACTTCACGCCACTGTTCTTCTGATTGATGATGGCATCGATACCGATGGCCGTCTTGCCGGTCTTTCGGTCGCCGATGATCAGCTCCCGCTGGCCTCGGCCGATCGGGGTCATGGCATCGATCGCCTTGATACCGGTCTGAAGCGGCTCGCGAACCGGTTGGCGGTCGGCCACACCAGGGGCGAGTGTTTCGACGGGGCGACGGTGCTCGGTCACGACCGGCCCCTTGCCGTCGAGCGGATTGCCGAGCGGGTCAAGCACGCGGCCGATGACCGCTTCGCCCACCGGCACGCTGAGGAGTTTCCCTGTGCTGCGGACCTCGTCCCCTTCGGTCACCTTCAGGTAGTCGCCGAGGATGATCACGCCGACCGAATTTTCCTCGAGGTTGAACGCGAGGCCGGTCACGCCGCCGGGGAATTCGACCATTTCGCCGGCCATCACGCCGGAGAGGCCCCACACCCGAGCGATGCCGTCGCCGACCTCGAGCACGCGACCCACTTCGCGCACGTCGATGCCCGACTCGAAGCGGTCAATCTCCTCACGCAGTACCGAGGCGATCTCGTCCGTATTGAATTTCATGAATGCTCCTCTGCTTCAGCCGTTCCCTGAGCCGCACAAGGCTCGTGGCGACGGAATGGTCATAGACGGTGTCGGCGATCCGCACGATGAGGCCGCCGATCAGTTCGGGATTGACGATGAAGGTCGGGGCAAGGCTGCCACCGACAGTTTTTTCGACCGTGGCCACGATCTGGCTCTTCTCGGCCGGGTCGAGTGGCACCGCCGTGGTGAATGTTGCCTGTCGACGGCCATCCAGTTCGTCGGCGTGCCGTTCCGCGGCCGCGACGACCTGGGCAAGGATTCCGAGGCGTCCGTGGCGGGCCAGCACATGCAGTGCGTGGAGCGTGGTCGGAAGCACATGCCCGGCACAGATCCGATTGATAACCGCCGATTTCTCCTCGGACGTCACCTTCGGCGAGTCAAAGACAGCCGCTGCCTTCGGCACCTTGGGGAGCACGTCTCGAACGATCGCAGTCAGTTCGTCGAGCACCTCGCGGCGGCACTGCTTTCTATCGGCCGCCTCAACGATCGCCTGGGCGTAGACCTTCGACAACCGCTCCACGCCGATATCAGCGGGGCTGTCGCTGGAATGGCCAGTCGAGTGCGAATCGTGGTGGTGGTCTGCAGTGGTCATCGATCGGGCCTCAGTTCATGCTCGGTTTCGTGCCCAGACTCGCCACCGAATCGCGGACGAGGCGAGCCTGATCATCGCGGCCCAGCTTCTCCTTGAGAAACCTGCCGGCCACTTCGACGGCCAGATCCCCTGCCCTGTCTGCGATCTTGGCGAGCGCCTCGTCGGTTGCCAGACCGATTTCGTGACGGGCACGGCTCTTCTC
>CANETO010000288.1 GCA_947440895.1 Planctomycetaceae bacterium
GCAGGAAGTGCCGCTGGACCTCTCCGGCGAGGCGTTGACCGTGGTGCGTCAGGCCCTCGATGCTGCGGTTGCGGCCCATGAGATCGAAGGCTGGGAGGCGGATGAGCGCGCGAAACGCACGCTCGAACGGATGCAGATCGATGCCACCGCCGATGTGGCCGCGATGTCGGCAGGGCTCAAGCGCCGGACACTGCTGGCCCGCGAGCTCGTCACGGAGCCCGACCTGCTGCTCCTCGACGAGCCGACCAACCATCTCGACCTCGCCGCCATCGACTGGCTGGAGCAATTCCTGGCGGGCTGGTCGGGCACGCTCATGTTCGTCACGCACGACCGGGCGTTCCTCCGCAAACTGGCGACGCGGATCTGGGAGATCGACCGCGGCAGGCTCTTCGATTGGTCGTGCGACTACGACACCTTTCTTGCCCGGAAGGCCGATGCGCTGGCCGCCGAGGAGAAGCAGAATGCGCTGTTCGACAAACGGCTGGCGGAGGAGGAGGTCTGGATCCGGCAGGGGGTCAAGGCCCGCCGCACCCGCAACGAGGGCCGCGTGCGGGCGCTTAAGGCGATGCGGAACGAACGCAGCCAGCGGCGGGAGCAGGTGGGGCAGGCGAAGCTCGTGATTCAGGAGGCGGCCCGTAGCGGAAACCTTGTCTGCGCGGTCGAGAACCTGTCGTTCGGCTACGGCGGCCAACCGATCCTCGCGGACTTTTCCACCGAGATCCTCCGCGGTGACAAGGTGGGCATCATCGGGCCCAACGGCGCCGGCAAGACCACGCTTCTACGGCTGCTGCTCGGGCAACTTTCGCCCGAGCGCGGCACGGTCAGGTTGGGAACGCAAGTGGCGGTCGCCTACTTCGACCAGCTCCGCGGCCAGCTCGACGGTGACAAATCGATTGCTGACAACATCGCCGGTGGCAACGACACCGTCACCATTGGCGGCCAGCGGCGGCACATCATCGGCTACCTCCAGGACTTTCTCTTTTCACCGGAGCGGGCCCGCACGGAGGTGCGGTTCCTGTCGGGTGGCGAGCGGCACCGGGTGCTGCTTGCCAAACTCTTCACGCAGCCGGCCAACGTGATCGTGCTTGACGAGCCAACGAATGACCTCGATGCCGAAACACTCGAACTCCTGGAACAGCGACTGGTGGAGTTTGCCGGCACGATCCTGATGGTGAGCCACGACCGCGAGTTTCTCAACAACGTGGCGACGAGCGTGATCGCGTATGAAGATGATGGCGTTCGCGAATATGTGGGCGGCTATGACGACTGGCTGCGGCAGCGGCCGACGGCCAATCCGAAGGGCGCAGAACGGGCGCGGGCTGGAGCGTCGCGGCGGGAGACACCGCAGGAGCCCGCCGTCGCTCAAGCGACGAGCCCCAGGCGTCGCTCGTACAAGGAACAGCGGGAACTCGACCTCCTGCCTGCGACCATCGAGAAGCTGGAGGCTGAGATTGCCACCCTCCACGAGCAGGTCGCAGCACCGTCCTTTTACAAGCAGTCTGCCGCCGAAATAGCCGCCACGCAGCGGCGGCTCAAGGACTGTGAGACCCAACTGGCCACGGCGTTCGCACGCTGGGGAGAGCTGGAATAGGCGATATGGGCTCGCCGTTGGGCGTGCATCGATCGGCCCGGATGCGGTAGAATCCAGCATGCCGCCGAGGTGGCGGTCTGAATGCGATTGATGCCCACGGAGGTGCTGCCATGGTTGCCACGATATCCCCCGGTTCGTTCGCCGATCTCCGCCGGCGGGGCGAAGGGGTGACGCTTATCGACGTGCGAACACCCGCGGAATATGACGAGGTGCACGTCGAAGGTGCCCGGAACATTCCGCTCGATCGCCTCGATCCGCGGGCGATTGCCACCGAGCACGCCGGGAAGGCCGGCCCGCTCTACTTCGTCTGCAAGTCGGGCGGCCGCAGCCAGAAGGCCTGCGAGCAGATGATCGCCGCCGGTATTCACGATGTGGTCAGCGTCGAGGGGGGCACCGCGGCCTGCGAGACCGCCGGCATCGGGGTGGCCCGCAGCGGTCGGAAGGTGATGTCGCTTGAGCGTCAGGTGCGGATCTGTGCCGGCGGGCTGGTCGTGCTTGGCGCTGTCCTCGGGCAGTTCGTCAATCCTGCCTGGCACGCCCTGTCGGCGTTCATTGGCGCCGGCCTCGTCTTCGCGGGTGTCACCGACACCTGCGGCATGGCGATGATGCTGGCGAAGATGCCCTGGAACCAGGTCCGCGGTGCGGCGACCTGCTGTGCCCGGGCCGTCCTGCTCGCGGTAACGCTTGGCAGTGCCGGGGCGGTCGCGTTGGCCGTGGAGCATACTCAGGATTCGCTCGCGGCCGTGCAGCAGGCGGTGGCGGATCAGAAGGCCGTGCTGGTCGATGTCCGCGAGACAGAGGAGTGGAACGAGGGGCACCTCTCCGGTGCCCGATCGCTGCCGCTCTCGGTGTTGGAGAAGGGGGTGAAGCCCGAGTCGCTCACCAACCTCCTGCCCAAGAACAAGATCATCTATGTCCACTGTCTGTCGGGTGGCCGCTGTCTGCAGGCTGCAGACATCCTTGCCCCGCTCGGCTATGACGTGCGGCCGCTGAAGCCGGGATATCAGGCGCTCGTCGCAGCTGGCTTTCCCGCCGTCGTCGGTCAGTGAGCGTGCAACGACGGCCTACCAGTATTTCACGAGCAGCACGCCGGCAAAAACGAGCGCCGCGCCGATGAGCCTGCCTGAGGTCAGGGCTTGCTGGGGCAGATTCATCAGGCCGAAGTGATCGAGCAGGAGCGAGCAGAGCAACTGCCCGGCCACGACCGACGCGATGAAGGCCGCGGCACCGAGCCTCGGGGCGAGGGCGGCTCCCGACAAAACGATCAGGGCCCCGAGTGGGCCGCCGATCCAGTTCCACCACGGTGCCGCCCGCATCGTCTCGAGAGTCGGCGGGCTCGGCCGGATCGCCAGCATCACGAGCACCGCTGTCAGGATCGTGCCACAGATCGAGAAAAACGCGGCATAGCGGGCGTCAGCGAGATTGGTCCGCAGGGAGCCGTTGGCCGCCGCCTGGAGCGCAATGCAGGCGCCCGCCCCCGTGGCCAGCAGAATCCAGAGTGTGTCCATGCCTGTTCCTTCCCGAATCCCTGGAGGCAGTGCGGCTACAGGAGCCGCGCCCGCCGGAGCACGACGATGAGCGTGGTGGTGATCACTGCGGAGAGAATCCAGAAGTAGATGTAGCCATGAGCCCACTGGACCTCGGGCATGATCTCGAAGTTCATGCCGTAGACGCCACAGAGGAACGTGAGCGGGAGGAAGATCGTGCTGACGACCGCCAGCCGGTTCATCGTCTGGTTCGTGCGGTGGCTCATGACGGTGAGCGAGTGCTGAAGCGCCGTCTCGAGGATTTCCCGATCGGCGGCGATGTCGGCGAGGAGCCTTTCGAGGGTGTCGATCATTCCGCCGATGAAACCAAGCGTCGTACCGCTGACAAGACTCGTCTTCCGAGCCACGAGTTCTTCGAACAACCGTCGAGTTGGCAGCACCTGCTTGCGAAGCGAGAGCAGGCGGTCGCTCACTCGCCCCAGTGACTCGAGTGTGTTCTCGTCGGCGGAATGGCGAAGCGCCAGCCGTGTCCGCTCCACTGCCTCGTCGATCTTGCCATGGGTCGCCAGAAGCATATCGACCTGTTTTTTGCAGATTTCATAGAGGAGAAAACTGGGGGTCGATGCGTGGTGCACGAAGTCATGGAGGTAGCCCTGTCGGACGCCCGCGAGCAGGGCATTCGCCCCGCGATGAGCCGTGATCAGGAAGCCATCGCCCAC
>CANETO010000289.1 GCA_947440895.1 Planctomycetaceae bacterium
ACTGCTCCGCGACGCGCTCGACGAATTCTTCAGCGCATGACCTCGGAGTTCAGGCCGCAGGCTTGGCGAGCCGCTCGACCTTCTTGAGCAGCGCCGTGGCACTCGACCGCACATCCCCCACGGGATCCTGCGTCAGTTGTTCCACGCGGTCGAGCACCTGCCGGGGCGGTGGTTCGTTGGTCGAATCGACGAGCAGGGCCAGGCCCCGCAGGGCGTTGACGACCACGAGCGCCCGCTTGTAGCGACGCGACTGCGCAGCCACGTCGACCGTGTCTCCCGTCCCCAGGTCCACGTCGGGCAAGGCGAGCATTTCGCCAAGCGTCTCGAGCGATTCCTCACGGCCCTGCCGAGCCAGAGCGAGCGCGGCATTGAACCGCACGTCTTCGGCACTGTCGCCGGAAAGTTCTCCGAGCCGCTCCACAGCGTCAGGCCCGCCCAGCACGCCCAGCGTGAAGGCGGCGGCCGACCGCAGCGGCACATCATCGCTTCGCGAGGCGGCCACCACGGCTGAGGTGACGCCAGCAGCATCGTCAAACGAACGGCCACTGGCGATGAGGTTCGTCGTCAGCACGGCCAGGGCTTCCACGGCAGCACGGGCCGTCTGGGGATCAGACAGGCCGCGGGCCCGCTCCACCAGTGGCCCGGCGGCAGCTGGGATGGCAAACTCGCCGAGTGCCCGGCAGAGATACAGCCTGAGTGTCTGCGACTGTTCTCCGCTGCGGCCGCTCGCGGCCTCGTCTGTGAGAATGCGGCCGAGTTCGGTGGCCAGCGATTCGTCCTCCTTGAGCGCCCCGCCGCCTGGGCCGCGCAGATCATTGGCGAGATTCAGCGCCGCCTGCCAGCGGCCTTCGTTGTCGCGGCGGAGCGTCTTGACATACGCCTGTGGGTCGCTGCCAAGGTGGGCCAGCCAATGGAAGGCCAGCCAGACGCAGACGATGATGGCGACGATCACGCCCGGAACGAGAAACAGCTGCACGAGAAACGCCGCATTGGGCGGTTCAACGGGAGGCAGCGAATCGTCTTGCGAGATGGTCCGGCGGATGGGATCAGCCATGAGAAGTGCACCTGCCGGGGGACGCGGTGGCCGTGAGGGGTGGCGAAACCGGAACGAAACGCCAGAATCGGAAAGCGATGCGGGCCGGCAAACCCGCGGCAGCAGTCTCGACCTCGTAGCAGTCTCACCATAGCAGTCTAGGTGGCCGCACCCGTGCGTCAACGTCCCGATCATCCCACAAGCCCTCTCGATGGCAGCCCCCCTGCTCCGCCGGTGGTCTGGCTCGATGTGACGCTGCCGTCGGTGGAGCAGAATCTCGCCCTGGACGAGGCGTTGCTGGAATTGGCCCACGAGGGACTGGCCACCACGGCATGCGTCCGCACCTGGATGGCCACGGAACCGGTGGTGGTGCTCGGCTCGTCGAGCCGCGGCGACGAGGAAATCGACAGGCTTTTCTGCGAAACGGCTGGTGTGCGGGTGGTCCGCAGGCCCAGTGGCGGGGCCACGGTGGTGCTGGGTCCGGGATGCCTGATGTGGTCGGTGATCACGCCCCATCCAGAGGGCGTGCCGGCGATCGAGGCGATCCACGCCGCGATGCTCGAGCCGTTGGCGGCGGCGATCAACGCCGTCCTGCCCGCTGTGGACAGCCCTGCGAGCCGCCGGGTGGCCCGTCGCGGCACGAGCGATCTAGCCGTCTTCACAGATCACGACCTGACCGAACGCAAGGTTTCCGGCAATGCCCTGCGGGTGCGTCGGCATGGGGTGCTCTACCATGGCACGCTGCTCGACAGCTTCGATCTGGGACTCGTCGCGAAGGTGCTCCGGCATCCTCCCCGCGAGCCCGACTACCGGTCACGGCGGTCGCACGGCGATTTTCTCGCCAACCTTGGTCTGGGACGGACGGCACTCGAAGCGGTCGTGCGAACTGCATTCAACGCGACGCTCGTAGAACGTGGCTGGCCGAACGAGCGTGTGGCGCGGCTCGTGGGCGAGCGCTACGCCGCAGACGACTGGACCAGCCGGCTGTGATCGCGAGCCGCGCTGCACTGCCGGCCCGCATCGCCCTGGCAGCCTGGGCAAGATTTTCCGGAAGTGGTGGATGGGCGGTCTGCCGATTGCAAGGTAATCGCTTTCAACGAAATACGCCGATCCTTCATTGTGGCGGATGGGATTCGGTGTCGGGACGGTGGCTGGTGGTCGAAAGAAAGTAGTCTTTCGGCGGCGGCCGCTCCTGAGTAGGTTTCCCGACCCGATCGACAGGACGTCGTTCGAAAGTTCGCAATAGCGACAGCCCGCAACAGGAGGTTGCCTTCCATGCGTTTACACATGAATGCCGCGGACGTGCGGCGATTGGTCACGCATTACTTCCTCGATCTCGGCGTGGATCGCGTCGACGTCGATGACGTTCAGGAAAACATCCGGATCGACCGGGGCCGGTGCGTGGCCCGGTGCTACCGGGTCGCGGAGATGTTCGCGATGTGGATGATCGACGTCGGCGTGCTGCAGTTTTATGACGCGGACGGAGAGATGCTGCACACCGTGAATCTGTTCACGGAACTGCAGCCGCAGCGGGCCGCAGCCTGATCGCGGCTGTGCCGCGGCGGTGATTCCCGTGGCAATCACGGGCGTCACCAGTCTCGGCTACATGCCGCGGCATCGCAGGGCAGTCTGATTCAATACATGGTGGCGTGTTCGGGGGACGGTGCGCGCACGTGCGGTGTGGCCGCGGCGTGGGCAGCGTGGACGGAAGACCGGGGGGCTGGTGATGGCAGACACGTTTGATCTGGTGCGTTCGCCGCGGCTGTCGATCGTCATCCCCACGCCGGCCGATACCGCGGCCATGGAGGAGACGCTCGTCAGCGTTCTCGAGCACCGGCCTGATGACTGCGAGATCGTGGTCGCGCTCGGCTGCGAATACGCCGATCCCTGGAACATCCGCGAGGAAGTGCGGTTCGTTCAGGCGCCTGCCGGATCGAGCCTGGTGAGCTGCGTGAACTTGGGCATGGCGGCCAGCGAGGGCGACGTCGTGCACATTCTGGCCGCGGGTTGGAGAGCCACGGAGGGCTGGACCGACCTGCCGCTGGAACGGTTTGAAGATGATGACGTGGGGGCCGTCGTGCCGCTGGGAGTAGCGGCAGACGACCGTGAGCGAGTGGTGTCGGCGGGCGTGCGATGCGCCGTCGGGGGGCGGCGGATCGACGTGGCCGCCGACACCAAGTGGAGGAAGACGCGGGCGTCGGGCGAGCTGCCCGCCGGGCTGACTCTGCCACAGGGCCCGGTGCTCGAGGCTGGGTTTTGGCGATCTGATCTGCTCGAGTTGACGGGCCGTGGGTTTACGACAGCGTGCGGCGATGCAACTGCCGATGCCGACATGGCGATCACACTGGTGAGGAGTGGTCGCCGCGTGGTGGTCGAGCAGCATTCACGGGTGGTGGCGCCGTCTGCCCCGACAAAGAAAACTCGGACGCCCTCGTTTCAGGCGGGGCTCCATGCGGAGCGGCTCTTCTGGCGGAGCGTTGCCGGTTCGTCGTTCGTTTCCGCGCTCGTGCTGCACGTGGTGGAAATCGTGCGGCACGCGTTTGCGAGGGCGCCACTGGGCACGGTGCCGATGTTGGTGGGCCGGCTGGTGGCCTTCCTTCAGTTTGGCGACTCGATGGCTCGCTACCGGCAGCTTCGGAGCGTGATGGCGGCCGGACTGAAGTCGGGTACCCAGGCTTCTGAGGAGCAGCAGACGATCCGGATCGATGCATCGCATGCGGGCGTGGCCCGTCCGCGACATCGCAGGGCG
>CANETO010000290.1 GCA_947440895.1 Planctomycetaceae bacterium
CCGCCACCCCCGGCATCGCGGTCTGCGAACACCTGCCGCTCTTGGCTCGCCACACCGAGAAGATGGCGATCATCCGCTCGATTTTTCACGATGACTCCGCCCACGGCCGGGGCATGTATTGGAATCTCACCGGCCATGCCCCGCCCACCAGCGGCGGCCTCACGCCGAAGTCGACCGACTGGCCGACCTTGGCGGCGATGGTCTCCAAGCTCAGGCCGGCGCCGTCGGACGTGCCGCCGGCGGTGCGACTGCCCTACCCGATGGTCGATGGTGTGCTGCAGGCGGGCGAATACGGAGGCTGGCTGGGCGTGGAACACACTCCCATCATCATGCGACCATCTCGGGGGGAGGAATTTGCCGGCGTGTCACCGTCCCTGGGAGCCGAGGTGCTACGCTTCGGCGACTGCGACGGCTCCCGTATCGCCGAGCGTCACGGCCTCCTCTCCCATCTGGATCGCCTATCGTGCACCGATCGTCCGCTCGGCCTGCCGAGCGATTTTGCCGGCTTCAACCATTTCCACGCGTTGGCCAAGGAGATGATGCTCGGCTCGGCCGTGAAGACGGCCTGTGACCTTGACCGCGAAGACCCCCGCATCCTCGAGTCCTACGGTAATCATCTGGGCGGTCAGAGCATGCTGCAGGCCCGCCGGCTCACCGAGGCCGGCGTGCCAGTGGTCCAGGTCTGCTGCGCTGCGGGGAATCTCAACGGCGGCGTTGGCGACATGTGGGATACCCATGGCGACAACTTCAACCGGCTCAAGACGAGACTCCTGCCAGTGCTCGATCGGAGCCTGTCGGCACTCCTGCAGGACCTGGAGGACCGCGGCACTCTCGATGACACGCTGGTCGCCGTACTCACCGACTTTGGCCGCTCGCCCCAGGTCAACGGCATCGCCGGCCGCGAGCATTATCCTGGCTGTTACTCAGTTATCCTCGCCGGCGGCGGTATCCGAGGAGGACAGGTGTTTGGCAGCAGCGATGCCACTGGCTCGCGTCCTCTCACAGACCCCTGCGGCCCACCGGACATTCACGCCACGATCTTCGCCGCACTCGGTCTCTCTCCCCGTGCCGAACTCCGCGACCACCTTGGCCGGCCCATGGCCGCCACCGACGGCCGCGTGCTGCCGCTCTTGTAAGCCGCTGGGGACTGCCGGAACCCAACACCCAACACTCGACACCTCGGGCCGAGTTCTGCGACAATCTTGCCATGATCTCCACCGTTTCATCGCCTGAACGCCTCCCTTCCGCCCGCGTTACCGGCAGCCTACGGCGATGGCTGCTCGTCACGGCCGTGGCGTTGGCCTGCCTTGGCGGGCTTGCACTCGCTGTCGACCTGGATGTTGCCCGCTGGTGCAAGACGGGCCACATTCCCAAGGAGATCATGCGGTTTCTCAACTTTTCGGAGGTTTTCGCCCATGGTATCGGCGTAGCCACGCTGCTCCTGACCGCGGCAGTGCTCGACCCGACGCTCGGAGGCAGGCGGGCGATCCCGCGGTTCGGCACCCTGCCCGTAAGCCGCGACTTCGTGCGGATGGCCATAACCGCATTCACGGGCGGAATCATGGCCAATCTGATCAAAGAGACGCTCGTCGACAGGATCCGCCCCCGGGCCGCCGACCTTGGCATGGCGGCGTCGGCACTGGCCACGTTTGGGGACTCTTTGGCCGCAAACATCGCCAGCCACAGCGACGCCAACAGCTTTCCCTCCGGTCACGCCGCCACCGCGGCCGGTTTCGCCGCCGCACTCTCATGGAAGTATCCACGGGGTACCTGGCTGTTTGTCGCGCTGGCGACCGCCGCCGCGGCACAGCGGGTCGCGAGTTCTGCCCACTACCCCAGCGATGTTCTGCTGGGCGCGGCTGTGGGGCTTGTGGGTGCGGCTCTGGTGCTTGGGACCGCTCGGCCGGAAGCCCGATCTGAAGACGCCACGGTTTCTTCAGTGCCGGACTGACACACTCGTGAAGAGTCCGACCTAGGCGTCTGGCCACGGCCTCGTTCGCCTCGCCGCTGATCAGACGCGTTTGAACTCCAAATGTGGTTTCTCAGCCGCCTTCGTGGTATGATTTGGTTTCTCTACTGCTTCACATCCCGCCTTGGCTCCTCCCGTAACGCCCGGCACTTTTCTCGGATGGCCCATGCCTGCCCCTAAAAAAGCCCGCAAGTCCTCCGTTGGCAAGCCGGCGGAACCCTCCACCGCGGCCGCCGATCTCGCCAAGGCCCCCGCCGACGCGCCAGTAAAGCGTGACGGCAAGCGGGTGCTGCTTGTCGATGACGACACCGAGATCGTGGAATCGATGCGAACCGTGCTGGAATCACGCGGCTATCAGATTCTCGTCGCCCGCGATGGGAATCAGGGCCTGATGATGGCGGAGAAGGACGAGCCAGACCTCGTCGTGCTCGACATGATGATGCCCAAACGCAGCGGCTTCCTGGTACTCGAAAAACTGCGTCGGAGCCGACCGGTGCCGATGAAGGTGATCATGATCACGGCCAACGAGGGCAGCCGGCACAAGGCCTACGCCGAGATGCTGGGCGTCGACGACTACATCCGCAAGCCCTTCGCAATGGACCGACTTCTGGCGAGCATCGACAAACTCTTGTCGTAATGCCGAGCCGTTCGCGGCGTGGCCTTCTCGATCGCTTCGGCGGCGGCGTGCTCCCGCAGCCACCCCAGTCTTCCGCTGGCAAAACAGGTCAAATGCGCAGGCATTTCCTGAGATTGACCCATTTCCAGGCTGGGCCTACATTCCGGCGGCAAGCTCCACCTGTTCTCCGGAATTGATTTAAACGTGACCGCCCAGCCAGCACCAACGGCCTCGCACGACGACCTCAAGGAGCGCGTGCGTGATGCTGTCGACATCGTCGACCTGGTAGGGACATACCTTTCACTGCGGCGGGCAGGCAAGGCCATGGTGGGACTGTGCCCCTGGCACGAAGACTCCCGCCCCAGCTTCCAAGTCAACCCAGAACGCCAGACCTTCCGCTGCTGGGTCTGTAACCTCGGCGGCGACGTCTTCAGCTTCCTGATGAAAATGGAGCGGCTTGAGTTCCGCGAGGCCCTCGAGCAGTTGGCGCAGCGGGCGGGAATCGATCTGCCCCGTGGCCGTGGCGGTCTTCCCACCGACGAGAAGGCGGCGATCCTCGCCGCACTCACCTGGGCGGCTGATCGCTACCGCGACTGCCTCCGCGGCGCCCCAGAAGCCAAGGGTGCCCGCGACTATCTCGCGTCCCGCGGACTCACGCAGAACACGATCGACACCTTCCGACTGGGCTTCGCGCCCCCCGCCTGGGACTGGCTGCTCCGGCAGGCATCGGCAGCCGGTATCGCCGCCGCCCACCTGGCCAAGGCAGGCCTTGTCGTCGAAAGGCAGGACCGCTCGGGGCACTACGACCGGTTCCGCGACCGGGTGATGTTTCCGATCTGCGATCACTTCTCGCGATGCGTGGCCTTCGGAGGCCGCGTGCTTCCGGGCGCGCCGCCCGACTCAGCGAAATACATCAACTCCCCCGAGACCCCGCTCTTTTCAAAAAGCTCGATGCTCTACGGCCTCGATACTGCCCGCGATGCCATGAGTACGTCGCGACGGGCCATCGTCGTGGAGGGTTACACCGACTGTCTGGCTGCGCGTCAGGCCGGGATCAACGACGTGGTGGCGGTTCTCGGAACGGCGTTGGGCGAGCGGCATGCGAAACTGCTGAGGCGGTATGCCGACCGCATCGTGCTCGTGCTCGATGGCGATGACGCCGGCCGTCGTCGGGCCGACGAGATCCTCGACG